>DATCBN010000097.1 GCA_036511855.1 Candidatus Eremiobacteraceae bacterium
CCAGGCCCGCCACGACCGCAAGAGCGATGCAGCCTAAGATGACGCCGACGAGCTTTAGGTTTCGAGTGAGGCGGTCTTCGCCGATCACGGTATTCCTCCGGTACGGCGATTCGTCGCAGTCGAGCGATTCCCGGTCAGCGCCCGCACAAAAAGCTACGGGGACCTCGATTGAGGTCCCCGTGATTTAGCGAACCGGCCAGTTTAGGGCTGGGTGAACACCGCCGTGGCGTCGGAAACGGTGGTATCCGCTGTTCCGCCGGCACCGACGATGGTCGGCGCTTGGGCGGTGTTGCCGGGCGGACTCGATTCGAACAACGGATAGTCGGAGCCTATAACAAACGCCTGGAAGCTATCACCGGGTGTCAGCGTGCCCGCCGGCACCACCGCGGAAGTCCCGGTCGCTTCGACAGAGATGTCGGCGCCTGTACTCTCGTCGACAATATAGACTAACGACTCCGTCACGCCAGCCGGGTTCACAATCGTAAACGTGCCGCCACCGCTGCCCGCAGGACCCGGCGCGTATACGGGTATGGTCTCAGCAGGCAGAATTGTCGGTGTTGCACCTAGCGTTGCAGTTGCCGAAAAAGTCGGGTGCCTTCCGTTGACCGCGACGGTGGTGCTAAGAGTGTATGCACCAGCCGTCGGCGCCGGTGGCAAGACATAGAGCGTGCATGTTGAGTCGAGGTACACCAGATAGCCGAGCGCATACCCGATGCCGTTAGCGTTTCCCGGATTGAATGATGGGGGTTCTCCAAATGCCGGTGCGAGGAGTCCGATCGGACCTGGCGCGGCGGGATTGACGATGAACGGATTGATCATCGTGCGAGGATTCTGGCCGTAGCTGAACAGCCCGCAGACAGATGCACTGCCGCCACCTGGTAGGGCGAATGTTGGAACTCCGGGGTTTATAAAGGCCGACTGCCCGAACTGATTCCGAAATGTCGATACGGCATTCAAATACACTCCGGAAACGCTGGTCAGCGTACCGAATGCGTCGTTAAGCGTGCCGACTGCGAGTTGCAGTTTGGCATTCGTTGTGAACTTTGGATTACCAACCGTGTTGTTCGTCGTGCAGCCTGCCATCACTCCGACGCCGACCAGCGCGATCAAACCTGCGCTGATTTTGCGCATCGTTTTGTGTCCTTTCATATTGCGAAATACTTGCCTTTCAGATCGACGGTGTTAAGTCCGGACGGCGTTGCCGCCGTCCGGATATTGCGCTTTTCTAATACTTGATGCTCACGAAAAGCGTATACAGGCGTGCTGGTCCTGTTGGCTCGTTTTCGTATGGATTTGGGCTGCGCGGGAACTGGTATGGCTCGAACAGCGGGAGCACGAGGTTCGTTCCCGACGTCGGGCCGAAACCGCCCAGGCCGTTGTTGCGGTAGCGCGAGTTGCCGCCGACCACGGTGTTGGTGTAGTTGCCGAGCAGATTCGTGCCAACTATACCGACTTGCATGCCCGTCGGCCCGTGGCCGACGTCGTGCGCGACCGTCACGTTGTTGAGGAAGAAGCGCGGCGGGCCTATGAGCGTGCCCGGATCGTTGCCGTCGTCCGTGCCGCGCGATCCTGTGATGTTAGGATGCAGGATCGTTCCCGGGTTGGACGGATCGGTGAAGTAGTACGCGCTCGTGAACTGGTTGGCGCCAAGCGCGATCTCCGCGAGGTCGGTGTTGAGCACTTCAACCGGTTTTTCTCCACCGTTCGGACCGATCGGCTGGAAGATGAACGTCTTCTTGCCGACGCCGTAGCGGTAGCCAGACTCGAACGGCATGAGCGCCGAGAAGTGCCAGCCGTTGCGCGTGTCCATAGCGAGGTTCAGCGTTGCGACGATCGGCGCCACATAGGACACGTGGAAGAAGTGGTTCAGCGCCAACGCGGCGTTGTTCGTGGACGGAAAGAAGTCGCTGTTGTAGTTGGCGAGCGTGTTGTCGTACGTGAAGCTGAATGTTCCCGACAGACCGAATGACGCATTCTTCTGAAGGGCCAGCTCAACGCCCGTGTTTTGGTTGACGCCCGCGTTTTGCTCGCGCGGCGAGCCGAAGATCGACGTTCCATCCGGCAGCGTGAACAGCAGCGGCGTATTTGCCACTACGTAGTCGACGCCTTTACGGTAGTACGGCGTGATCCGCAGCTCGAAGTTGTTCGGGAATTCGTGCGTGAAGCTAAGATCGTAGTTGGTGGCGCGCTGCGGCTTCACCGGCGTGTACTGTGCGAAGAAGTTGCTGTTGTAGTCGCCGATGGCCTGTTGATACAGATTGGTGATGTTGTTGCTCGGGCTCGTCTGACCAGGCACGAGATTGCCCGGTCCGCCCAGGAGCGGTTGGAAGCAGCCGCTGGCGATGTTGCACTGCGCCATCGACGGGCTTATCGCCGACTTCGCTTCCACGTTGGTGAACGGCGTGAACTCGATGTTCTTGCCGTACGAGAAGCGCAGGACGTTGTTGTCGTCCAGCTTATATGACAGTGCGAAGCGCGGGCTGACCTGCTTCGGATGCGTCACGTCGGATGTGATCGCCGGGCCCGGAAGCTGGGTGACGGCGCCCGTGACCGGACTCGTGGTGAACGAGTAGTTGTACCGCGCAGCGTTTGCGGGAATGTCGAGGATCTCTTGGTCGTAACGCACGCCGATGGTGGCTTGGATCTTGTCGCTGGGCGACCAATCGTCTTTGACCCACAGATCACTGCGATGCAGCGGGTCGTTCACGAGCAACGTGAGCGCGGGCATCTTCCCGAGGAATTGCTCATTCGACGGGCACCCGAACGCGATGTTGATCGGGGTGACGTAGCAGAGTTCGTTTCCGAAGATGAACGCCGACTCGCTTGGCAAGCCAAGGTCGTACGCGGACTTGGTGAAGATCGTCTCGGCACCAAAGGCGATTTGGTGTTTGCTCGAAAGCTGGTTTTCGTAATCGAACCCAATGCCCGAGTTCGCACTGTAGTTGTGCTCGAATTCGTCGCCGAATGCGCCGCCATCCCACGGAAGGATGAAGTTGTCGGCTTCGTCGGTGCGGGTGAAGCGCAGCTCGGCGTAGCTGGACGCGGTGAGCGTGCGCCGGAAATTAAGCTTTTGTATGCTGTGCTGGTTGTTTTCGTGGTCGGCGTAATCGGTGAATTGATTCAGCCCGACTTGCCCGGGGAAGAGCTGCGTCGCTGCGACAATGTCGGGGCCGAGCGATGCAAGGACTTCACCGTTGTTCGAGGCGTACGGCGTGGTGGCGGAGTTGATGAGATTGTTCTCGTTGAACAGGCTGGCGCCCGTTTCGCCGAAATACTGAATCTCGTTTGCGTTGTTCTCGCCCCAGCGGTAGAAGAGGTTCATCACGTCCTGGTTGCCAGTTTCGTCGCCGACGGCGCCGACTAAGCGCGGCAAGAACGTGGTGCGGTCACCGTAGACGCGATAGTCTCGGATCGAATTGAACGCCATGAAGTAGCTAAACCGATTGTCCGGCGTGGCGCTTCCCCACTCGCCCGCAAGGCGATGGTCGAAGTTCTGGAAGTTCATTCTTGCGGTGGACTGGCCGGCGCCCGGATAGGCACCGCGCTTGATCACCGAGTTGATGACGCCGGCGTTGGTGTTGCCGTTGCTGACGTCGTAGCCGCCGGTGGAAACCACGATTCGTGAATCGCCCACTAGCGACAAGCTGTTGATGAATTGTCCGGTCAACGGGTCGGTGGCGTCGATGCCTTCCAACTCGTAGCCTTCTTCATTTTCTGCGCCGGCGCGAATCACTGGATATCCCGCGCTGTCGGTGGTAATGCCGGGCAGCGTGTTGAGCACGGCGGTTTCGGAGATATTCTGCGGCGTGCCGGTGATGTTTTGAATGCTCTGGCTGGTGACCGTGTATTGGTTCACCGTGGTCTTTGGCTGCACCAACGACGTGGTGCCGCGGACCGTCTGCTTGCCGAGCGTCTTGACCTCGGTGGTCAACGTGTGGTTGAGTGCAACGGTCTGATCCTGGTTGACCGTGATCCCGAACACCGAAACCGGAGTAAACCCGGTGGCAGTGAATGTGACTGTGTATGTATCGGGTGGCAGACTGGCGAGTGCATAGAAACCGTTCGAGCCGGTGACCGTCTTATTCGAGTATGACGGTGCAACTGCCGAAACTTGGACATTAGCAACCGGACTGCCGGTCGCGCTGGTGACGGTGCCTTGGATGCCGCCTGTTGTTCCTGCCAGAACCCCTGTTCCCTGGCCGAACGCAAGACCGACAAATATGAGCAACGCCAGAAGCGCCCGCGTCATTGACTTGGGCATTCTCTGACTCCTTATCAGCGATTAGCTGCGATTGAAGTTCTAAGGCCGCTCCTCGCTGGAATGGGTGAATACCGCCGAGTTCGCAACTGTGAACACGTGCGGCAACCGTACAATTCGCCTCGCGACCACGCGGTCCTGTGAATGCTACTGGGCTGTCCTGAAAACAAGTAAGCCCTTCGGAGCACCCGGAATCTGTTGCGGGACTGGCACGAATTGAGGGCACGGATTGCCGTCGCAGGAGATCGTGAGGGTGATGCGATTTCCATCACTATCAGTGTACCGGTATAGACCGCTTTCCAGAACGGGCTCCACCTGGCTCACCTCAAACCAATTTACGGGTCCGCCCTCGCCTCCTATAAATGCGGAGGTGCCGGGCATAGCGCCGGTGTGGATCGGGTTGGGGTCTCCATCTCCACCCCCGCCGCCGTGCCACGGCCCTTTCATGAGCTTGGGTACGATCATGAAAGCTACGACAACCGGACCTTTCGGCGGAGGCGACGACCCGGAGACGAGCTCCGCGAGGTCGGTGGGCGCAGACTTCGCCGCGAGATGGATGGAGCTTGATTCGGCAGGCGCTCCTCCCTCAGCCGAGGTCGTGATGTCGAGCAATACGACCCCGTTGCCTCCCGCATTGCGCAGCGATCCGTAGTAGACCGAAACCGGCGTGATTGATTCGGCGCCGACGACGTCGCCGGTAGCACTGACGTCGACTTGTTGCGGGAAAAAGGAGGCGATGCCGGCGGCTGAGAGATCGGCGTGGGTGGTCTGCGGCGCGTTGCCGATCAACGCATAGTCGTAGCGCGTGACGGTTCCCGAGCCGCGATCGAAGCGATACGCGACATAGGTGTCGCTGCCGTCGGAAGCTCTGCGGAAGAAGTCGACCTCGTGCGCGTTCGTGGACGAGTTGTCTTCGCCGACCACGTCGATCGGCGGAACGAAGACCGATGTGGAGCTGCGCGCCTCCTCGTTCAACCGTGCTTCCATGCCCGATGCGCTGCGGATCTCGCTTGCGCGTCCGACGTGCATAGAGCCGGCGCGCAGCGTGTGCGACACAGCGTCGCCCACGACAAAGATGAGCAGTGCCAGAATCGCAACGCTGAAGACGGTTTCGATGACGGTGAGACCGCGCAAGCGCATGGCAGGAACCTCCAGGCAGTGCGAAAAGCCGCGGCTTCGATGTCGTCGAACGTCGCGGTCGGATTGAGTACGAACAATAATCGCGCGAACGGCCGCGCGCGTAAAGGGCTTACGGTCCTATCGGCAACCGAAGCGGCGAGATGGAAGCACGTGTTCGCGCTGCCGACCGTCGCCGTGGCGCGCGAGTTGATCGGTGCGTCGCTCGTGCGGATCATACCGCCTGACGAACCAGACGCGGGCGAAGTGCTCGTCGGCCGGATTGTGGAGACGGAAGCGTACTTACCGCTCGTCGACCCTGCTTGCCACGGCTATCGCGGTCCGACGCCCCGCAACAGCGCCATCTTCGGCAGGGCCGGCTACGCCTACGTTTATTTCATCTACGGCAATCACCACTGCTTCAACGTCACCACCGAACCGGCAGGCATCGGCGGCGCAGTCTTGATCCGGGCACTCGAACCCGTGCGCGGTCTTGCGGCGATGCGCCGCCGGCGTCGCGTCGGCACGCCCGATGCCGCCCTCGCTAGCGGCCCAGGTAATCTTTGCCGTGCCTTCGGCATCGATCACGCATGCGATGGAGTCGATCTACGATCGGGCGCTTTGCGATTAGACCTTGCGGATGTCGCACCGCCGATCGGCGCAAGCCATCGCATCGGAATTCGTGCGGCCTCGACGTGGCCTTTGCGCTTCGTCGACCTAACGAGCAAGAGCGTCTCTCCATTTCGCTCAAATGCTACAGTATTGGACGATAAAAGCCGATAACATCATGGTGGACGAGTAGGGTCTCGTCCGTTGACGGCATCGGCGTGCTGTGTTATAGTTACCGATAGCGTGAACCCTAAACGGAGTTCAACCGCTTCCACCTCCTAACTTAAATTCATATGTATGGCGTCGACAGCGACACTTATTTGATTTGTCACGTGCGCGCAAGTCGCGCCGCGGATTTCGGCCCGATTGCGGCCGACCCCACTCACACCCCCATCGCACCTATATAAGCCGAACAAGAAAATTGACGTGCAAGAAGATACCGATATAGAAATCAACCCGAAGCCGGCGCGCAGCGCTCGCCAGCCACGCGGCCGCATTCGCGCCGCGGCTTCTGCGGATCCCGACGACTCCGTTGTGCACATCGACGCTGACCGCGTCGACGCCAGCGATGCGCAGGACGAACGTGTTCAACGAGCCGAGCGATTGGATCCGCCCGATCGAAGTGAAACTGTCGATCGCGCAGAACGCCCCGAACGTACCGATCGATCGGAACGCCAGCCGCGAGTCGAGCGGCCCGAACGCGCCGAGCGCGGCGATCGAGACGAACGAATCCTTCGCGACGACCGCCCCGAACGGTATGAGCGAGTCGAGCGCGGTCACGAGCGCGCGGAACGATTTGATCGCGGACCGGATCGAAGCCAGGATAGAGGCCAAGATCGCGGACCCGACCGAGCACCGGATCGCGGCCAAGAACGCGGACCCGACCGAAGCCAGGATCGCGGCCCCGATCGTTTGCCGGATCGCAGTCAAGACAGAGGACCCGACCGCGGCCAAGATAGAGTGCCGGAACGCGTCATAGAACGCGGCGAGCGGCCCGAAAGATTTGAACGCCCCGAACGCTTCGAGCGGTTCGACCGGACCGAGCGCCACGATCGCGGCCAGCGGTTTGAGCGCCAAGACCGCGGCAACAACGGACGCTTTGATCGCGACCGTGAACGCATCGATCGCGGCGGCGGCCGGATGGTCGGCCAAATGCAAAGAGCGTTCCAGCCGAATAGGCAGCAGCAAGAACGCTACGACAATCAGCCGCGAACGTTCACCGATCAAGAAGGCAACGTCCACGAACTGCTCTCCGTCCGGCAACTCGAAGAAAAGACCCGCACCGAGTTGCTCGAGTACGCGAAGCTGCTCGAGATCAAAGACATCGCGCGCATCAAAAAGCGCGAGATCATCTTTCCCATCCTTGAAGCCCAAGCCAAAGCCGCAGGTCTGCATTTCGCGATCGGCGTGCTCGACATGCTCCAGGAAGGCTACGGATTTCTTCGCCGCGAGAACATGCGGCCCGGTCCGCACGACGTCTACATCTCGCAATCGCAGATCCGCCGCTTTGAATTGCGCACCGGCGATCTTGTGGCGGGTCAGATCCGCGAGCCCAAGGACAACGAGAAATATCAGGGCATCCTCAAAGTCGAAGCCGTCAACGGACAAGACCCCGAAGCCATCCGCGGCCGCGCGAATTTCGACAAGCTCATCCCCATCTATCCAGACAGCCGTCTCAAGATGGAGACGTCGTCGCTCGAGATGTGCGGACGGGTCTTCGATCTGTTCTGCCCCATCGGCAAGGGTCAACGCGGACTCATCGTCTCGCCGCCTAAAGCCGGCAAGACCACACTATTGAAGAAGATCGCGAATGCGATCGCATCTAATCACCCGGACATCGATCTCTTCGCGCTGCTCGTGGACGAACGCCCCGAAGAAGTCACCGACATGCGCCGCTCCATCGACGGCGAGGTCGTCTCATCCACGTTCGACGAGCATCCCGACTCGCATACAAGCGTCGCGGAGCTCACGCTCGAACGCTGCAAACGATTGGTCGAGCTCGGCCACGACGTCGTCATTCTGCTCGACTCCATCACTCGCTTGGCGCGCGCCTGGAATCAGGTCATGCCCACCACCGGCCGCACGCTCTCCGGCGGTTTGGATACGAGCGCCCTGCACCGGCCGAAGCGTTTCTTCGGCGCGGCGCGCAACATCGAAAACGGCGGCTCGCTCACCATCATCGCCACCGCGCTCATCGAGACCGGATCGAAGATGGACGATGTGATCTTCGAAGAGTTCAAAGGCACGGGCAACATGGAGATCAACCTCGTGCGCAAGCTCGCCGACAGCCGCATCTTCCCGGCCGTCGACATCAAACGTTCGGGCACGCGGCACGAAGAGCTGCTCTTGACCGAAATCGAGCTTCGCAAGGTCGTCATGTTGAGGCGCGCCACCGCGGTGCTCGGCACGCAAGAGATGACCGAGCTGGTGCTCGAGCGCTTCCGGCGCACCGACGGCAACGAAGACTTCCTGAAATCCGTCACCAAGGAAGCCATGTCGATGGCGGGCGACGGAGACCGGTAGATTTCCCGACTACTATGAAAAAGGGGCCGCGAGTGATCGCGGCCCTTTCTTCATGTGCGATTCTTATGCGTTAGAAATGTGTTGACGCGATGAACGTGCTCCAGTCACTTGCGGATGATCCGAACTCGGACGCCATCCACACGCGATTGGTGCTCGCGCCCTCGTAGCTCATCGCTTCGTAATCACCCCAACGGTAGTCGGGTGTGGCCGCGGTTCCGTTGACGAGCGGCTTCGACGCTCCAAACGAGCCAAGCGGATGACTCGGTTTGCGGGCGACGTACAGCGCGCCGGGATCGAGCGTGCTGCTCATCGTGTCGTAGACCATGAATAGGTCGTTGTTTTTGTCCGGCATCATCGCTCCGAACGACGCGTCGCGGTCGCCCGTGTACGAGACGATTCCACTCTGTACGATCGTGCCACCGGTGATTGTCGTGCCGGACAACGTGGGCGCAGCTTGACCCCAGAAGATGCCGGGAATCGTATTCGAACCCGAAGTCACGCCGGTGTCAAGCGCGAACGAAATCATTCCGTTCGCGTAGACGGGCGTGCCGGTCATGCGCGTGTCGAGAGTTTCGACGCATTGCGAGCAGCCTGGTTCGTCTGCATCCGGCGGCACCGAGTACGTTGTGGTCGGCACGGTGAACTCTGTCAGCGACGGACTGGTGAGCGGATTCGCCATCGCGAATACGTTCACGCCGGAACAGGCGCTAAAGCAGTTGGACTCCATGTTGAACGAATCGATGAACAGCCCGGCAGCGGGATACGAGCCCCCGTTTGCTTCCACCATGACCGGCTGCAACGTGTCGATAAACGTCGATCCGACCTTGATCTGCTTCAAACCCTTGGGCGTTGTGGCGCTGCCCGATTCCATCGCGGATTTGTTCGCGGCGAATACCTCATCGTATTCATAGGCGGAGCCGCCTTGGTTGAACATGTTCCCGCCGAAGTAGAACGCTTGGTTGTCGAGCCCCACTTGCGTGTAGTCCGCAGCGTTGGTCGCGCCGAACGCCATGTTGAACGCGTAGACATTCCACGCGCCGTTAGGATTGCTGGTCTGGCTGACCGCGGTCCAATAGAGCGTCTGTAAGGGGCAGCTGTTGAGGCCGAACGCGCCTTCGACTTGGAGGAACGTCACCCAGAAGCGGCCGTCGGCCGGATCGTACAGAGCGCGCGGATCGCTTAAGAACGGCCCGTTCGTGTCGCAAGATCCCGGATTTGGCACGCCCATGAATGTCTGCACGTTCTTCGGCCAGCCGGATTGGAGATGACCGTTAGAATTATAAACCGCGACCGAGGTGTTCACCGCTTGCACGACCCACGACGGCGAAGCCGCGACGGCCATGTCGGGCGGTTCGCATCCGCCGAAGTACGGGCACGTCGACGCAGAGTCGGCCATGCCGGGGAATTTGACGGCCTTGCTCGGCGTGAAGGGCGTGAGATCCAGCTCGTCGACCATCGGCCGCGCATTCACCGGTGCGAATGGATTGTGTGCGGCCGCGTGTTTCAGCGACTCCCACTTGTGGACGTCCATGCCCATCATCTCCGGCATGAGACCGGGAGCGTGACGCAGTGGCATGTAGATCGATGCAGGTGCCGTCCGCATGTCGACGCGATGAAACGTGACGATGGGCGCGATCGCCGGATGGGCGCTGACAATATTGGAAGCAGATCCGCGACTGATCGCTGCGTGTGCGCCGGACGGCGCGACGATGAACAATGCAACGAACGCGATGCCGAAAGTGGCGCGCGCGAAAACCTGGAGTCTCGTCATTCTAGTTCGCTCCTCCGAGAAAGGATCTCCGGAGCGCGAAGGCGCTCTTAGTCCTTGCGATTGGTTTCGTTTTGCCAACTGCGAATAGCTTGAGACGAAAGACCCACATCGCAATTGGAGCCATCCGCGCGGCGATCGCTTGACGAATCATTAACTTTGTGATACAAAGTTAATGATGAATTCTATAATACGCGTCGCGCTGATCATCGTTCTCGTCATCGTGATCGGCGCGGCATGCGTTCGCTCGCTGCCGTACGATGTCGTCGCGGTTGGCGAACCCGTTCGACAGGACGACTTCTTGTACACGGTTACAAATGTAGAAAGGCATCGGGCGGGCGACACGGTGTCGTACAACGTGACCGTCAGAGTGGACAACCAAGCAAAGGTGGTCGACTATCGATGGTCCGACGACACGGCATACGTCAGCGATTCCACGGGCCGGCGTTATCAAGCCCTGAAATCCGGACCATCGGTCGCGTCCGACCGGCCGCCCGTCGCCGCCGGTTCTTCGGCCTCATACGAGCTCACTTTTGAACTTCCCATCACCGCCGCGCATCCGATGCTGCATTATTGGAATGGATTCATGATGGGCGATATTTTTGACGGCGCGGCATATGGTCGCATCGCAGTTCCCCTGTAGGGCGAGCCGTACTAGGGCGAGCATCGCTCGCCCAAAAAATACGGGGCAAGCAATGCGCGACCTCTTACATAACGAACGAAGGGGCTCACGCGAGATCCCGGCGGCTGGGCCGAGTGAGATCGTCGCGATCGTGGCTTAGGTTTTATGCGGGCGTCAATGCCGACGGGTCTCAAATAGCACTTCCGGAAATTCCGCGGACGGCCCATCGAGCAGTGGCGCGGTCATGCCCTTGAGATGCCGGTCAAAAAAGGCAAGTTCATAGGCGCAGACGATAGCGTGGCCTCGCTGCGCGTCCATCGGACCACTGATGCCTAGCCAGCGTGTTAACGGAGAAAGCAATGGTGCGTCGGAAAAATCCTCGTGGAACATCCCGGGCACCCGCACGAAGTAGCCATCTCCGGGCAGCCCTTCGAAAACACTACGCATAGTGCCCAGGCTTTCGTCGGTGACTGCCTGGGACCAACCCTCGAGCCGCATTGTCGCGGCGTCGCGGGTAATCCACATCGTCGGCTGTCGCAAGCCTGCCTTGACCACTTCGGCCGGCATCCAAACATCCATAATCAGGCAGGCTTTCAAGCGCGGATCCAGGCGGCAAGCCTCTGCGGTGATCTCCCCGCCCAACGACAACCCGAACATACCGGTTCGTTGCAGGTCCAGCCGCCCCGTCAGGATGCCGTTAGGGTCGGACCGGTTCAACGCGGCGAGCCGATCCAATGTGAAGCTGACGTCCTGCGCCAGATACGGGATGAAGCTATCCTCGGACTTGCGATCGAGCATGCGGACGTCGGAGACTCGCTAGACGCCCGTCGGGAAAGACCACGCCGGCGGCGGCGTAGGTATGGTCTATGGCAGCGACGATGTAGCCGTGCGAGACCAGCTCTTCGACCTGCGCCGTGTTGTGCTGACGAAAACCTCCGCGGCCGTGCGAAAACACCAGTACCGGGTAGGTGGCCGTCCCAGGCGCCACGGACGCGCCCGGAATGGCGTTTGTTTTGATGTACTTCAGGTACTGGAAAATGAACCCGGGAAGGTGCAGCAGTCGCGCCAACGGCGCGAGCGCGTAGCCGTCGTTGACATACGGCGCCCGTTTCGTAGATTTGCTGCCCTGCACTGGATACCAGACTTGCACCATCAGCTCGCGCCGATCGCTTGGATCGGCCCTGAAAATCTCCGGCCGGCCGGCGTCCACCCAGTCGTAGGTCAAGGTGCCGATCTGGTAAGGCCCGTGTGGCTGGGGGAAATTGAACACCGGGAACGTGAGCGCCAAGAAGGCAGCGAGCGCAAGCGCTACCGCGCCGAGCCCGATGGCGAGACCTCTTCCGAGGCGTCGCAGGCGCCCGGGCTCAACGCTTTCTCCCGGGCCACTTTGCCGGAGCAGAGAGATTAGAAACAGCAAGACGCTGACGGCGTAGGCCGTTGCCATCTGCCAGCGCGCGCCCTCCAACAACACCTGTGCGCTGAGCGCCAGCAGGGCCGCGGTCGGTAGAAAGCGGGTGCGGCGTACGGCACGGAACCGACGCACCGCGAACGCAAGGAGCGCGGCCAAAGTGATGATGAGCAACAGCGCTTCGAGCGGCCTCATCGTTGGTTTTCTCCACTCCTACTACCCGGCCGGTGAGATGGGCACTTCCGCGCGGTGAGCGGTCATGGCGCCGCGTTGCGTAGGGCTCCTTCACGGGGGTTGGGTAGATGTCATACGGGGCGTGCCGCTTGCCATAGAATAGAACCGCGTGCCCACGGCTTGACGACCTAATTACTTTGTGATACAAAGTAAACGATGAGATTCGCGGTTCGCGCAGTGATTGTCGGCATCGCATTCGAAACGGGCAAGCGGGGCCGACCATAAAAGTCGGCCCCTACAAATCGAATCGGGCAAGCGATGCTTGCCCTAGTACAGTTGTCCTCCTACCGAATGAGGTCGTATGCCGATCCGCATCAATAAGTTCTTAGCCGATGCGGGAGTCGCGTCGCGCCGCAAGGCCGACGAGTTGATCGCCGGCGGCGCTGTGCTCGTCAACGGCAAGCGAGCGGAACCCGGCACTATCGTCGACCCGGATAGCGACGACATCCGCATGGCAAACAAACGCCTAACGGTGCCGCCCACGCCGCACGTGACGCTCGTCTTGAACAAACCCGCCGGCGTCGTCACAACGATGAGCGACGATCGAGGCCGGCCGACCGTGGCCGATCTCATGCCGAAGGGCCGCCGGCTATTCCCCGTCGGTCGTCTCGACGCGGATACGACGGGCGTGCTGCTCTGCACGTCGGACGGTGCGCTTGCACAGACGCTCGCGCACCCTTCGCATGGCGTCGAAAAACGATATCGGGCAACCGTTTCCTCCGAGCCTTCCGTGGCGAGTCTGAACCGGCTTTCCGGCGGCTCGGCTCGGCGCAATCCGAACGGAACATTTTCGATCGATATCGTCTTGCACGAAGGCAAAAACCGCCAAGTGCGCCGGATGTGCGCGAACGAAGGTCTTCGCGTTGTCGCGCTCACGCGAATTTCATTTGGTCCGATCTCGCTGAACGGCTTGAAATCGGGCAAATTTCGCGCGCTCACGAGCGCAGAGCGGTCCGCGTTGGACAAGCTGCAGATAGGTCGCCGCACTCACTAAAGCAAACACAAACGCGCATGATAGTTCGGGGAATCCGTGGAGCCGTCACCGCGGCTGCCAACGAGCGCGCCGCGATCCTCGACGCGACGAGCACATTGCTCGCTGAAATCGTGCAGGCTAACGGGCTAGAACCCGAGTCGGTCGCGGCAGTGTTTTTCACCACGAGCGCCGACCTCAATGCGGCGTACCCAGCCGAAGCCGCACGGGCGAAAGGCTGGACGCAAGTGCCGCTCCTGTGCAGCCACGAGATGGTCGTTCCGGGTGGTCTGCCGGCATGCATCCGGGTGCTGATGCTCGTGAACACCGACGTGGCGCAAACCGACATTAAGCACATCTATCTGGGCGGCGCAGCGGCACTGCGACCGGACTTAAGAGTCTCGTAGGACAATGCATCAATTATGATCGTCGTCATCAAGCGCGGAGCAAGCGCCGAAGAAGCACGGACCGTCGTCGAAAAGATCAAGGCGATGGGTTTCGACGTCAACGTGTCGCAGGGCGCGGAACGTCTCATCATCGGTGTGCTCGGCGTGCGCGAGAACAAAGATACGCTCGCGGCCCAGCTTGGGAGCTTGGCCGGCGTCGAGCGCGTCATGCCGATCAGCAAGTCGTTCAAGCTCGTCAGCCGCGAAGGCGCCCACGCAGACACGATTGTCAAGCTAGCGAACGGAGCGGAGATCGGCGGCGGACTCGTGCACGTGATGGCCGGACCGTGCACCGTCGAAGGACGCGACATGCTGATCGAGACGGCGAAATGGGTGCAAGCTTGCGGCGCCACGCTCTTGCGCGGCGGCGCATTCAAGCCGAGCACTTCACCTTACTCGTTCCAAGGCATGGGTAAGGAAGGATTAGAGATACTGTCCGAAGCGCGGGCTCTCACGGGCCTTCCCATCATCACCGAAGTGCTCGACCCACGCGACGTCGCATCCGTGGAGGCGCACGCCGACATCTTGCAGATCGGCGCGCGCAACATGCAGAATTTTCAATTGCTCAAGGAAGTGGCGAAGTCGCGCAAACCGGTCATGCTCAAGCGCGGACTCTCGGCCACCATCGAAGAATGGCTCCTCGCAGCCGAGTACATCTACGCCGGCGGCAACCACGACGTCATCATGTGTGAGCGAGGCATCCGCACGTTTGAAACCACCACGCGCAACACACTCGACCTCTCCGCGGTGCCGCTCGTGAAACAACTGAGCCACTTGCCCGTCGTGGTGGACCCAAGCCACGCGACCGGCAAATGGGATCTAGTGACGCCCATGGCGCGCGCAGCGGTCGCCGCCGGCGCGGACGGTCTGATCATCGAAGTGCATCCGAAGCCCAGCGATGCGCTTAAAGACGGCTTCGAGTCGCTCACGTTCAACAAATTCGCTGCGATGATGGACGCCGTGCGGCCCGTCGCAAGCGCAATCGGACGGCCGGTGGCGTCGGATGCCGCGGCGGCGGTATAAGCCCGAGTCGCTCGCGCTCATCGGAACCGGTTTGATCGGCGCATCGATCGGGCTCGCGGCTCGCGGCCGGGGATTCAGCGTCACAGGCTGGGATGTGAGCGCGCGCGCTCTGCGCGGTGCCCAAAAACGTCGTGCCATCTCGCGCATCGCCGCGAGCCTTCAGGATGCGGTTGCATCCTCCGACATCGTCGTGCTCGCCGCGCCGCTCGATGCGACGCTCGCGCATCTGCGGCAAGTGTTCGAATTCGCGCGCCCCGGCACGCTCGTCATCGACGTGGCCGGTGTGAAGGAACCCGTTTCGAAGCGCGCTGCAGCGCTGCTCGCGAGAAGACGCGATGTGTGCTTCGTCGCCGGGCACCCCATCGCCGGCAGCGAACATTCTGGACCTGCAGCGGCTGACGCAAAACTTTTCGCGCGGCGGGCCTTCGCTCTCTATGCTCCGCCGCAGACTTCGCGGACGCAGGCTTATGAGGCGGCGGCTCGCTTTGTCAGGAAGCTTGGTGCGGTGCCGCTTCGGATAGCGCCGCGGGACCACGATCGCGCCATGGCAGCTTTAAGCGCACTGCCGCAGCTCGCCTCGATCGCCGTTGCACTGGCTTCGGGCGACAGCGGAGCCGCCATCGAGCGCCGCCTCGCGGGACCAGGCTATCGAGATGCGACCCGGTTGGCAGAATCGGGGTTCGCGATGTGGAAGCCCGCATTGTCCGCCAACCGCGCCAATGTCTTGAGGTCGATTCGTGCAATGAGTAAACGGGTAAGCGTCATACAAGCCGCGCTGCAGCGAAGGGATTGGCGCGTGCTTGGGAGGCTCTTTTCGGCGGCCGGTCGCGAACGTCGGCGGGTAAATCCGCGCTGACCGCGAACGGGGGCGCGACGATTTACGCTCATATCCGTTCCTGAAGATACCGGTAACCGCGGACCTTGCTCCGCGCACCATGTCTTGAGTTTAAGGAGACACATGCGTCAAATACAGCTCGCCTTCGCGGCGTTCTTGGGTAGCGCCGCGTTGCTCGCCCAAGCCGCAGCACCGGCCGGCGCTGACCCTTCCTACTACTACCCTCCGAAATTTAACCACCAGGTCAAGCCGCTCTACCCCGACACGGCGCGAGCCGCGCATGAGGTTGGCGAAGTGAAGATCAAGGTGCTCGTGGGCTCGAACGGGGTCCCGAAAACCTTCACGATCTTCAAGTCCTCGGGACACAAAGATCTCGATGCCGCCGTGCTCGCCGCGTGTAAGGCATCGACCTACACGCCGGCCACGCGCGGGAATGCGCCGGTCACCGCGTTTTACGACGTGAGCTATAAATTCGACCTCACCGGCGTCGAAGAAAATGTCGGCGGGTCCTCGGACCTCCAATCGAAGGTCACGGCGCATCCCACCGATGTCGACTCCCGGCTGCAGCTCGCGAATCTCTTTCTCAATCAGAACGACTACGCGCACGCCGAAGCCACTCTTTTGGACGGCACGCGAGCCACGCCGTCGAGCGCCAAGGTCTTTTCCCGACTAGGCTTGGCATATTACAACGACGGCGACAACAACAAAGACACTTCGAAGTTGAAGCTCGCTGCCCAGGCCTACGACAAGGCGCTGGCGCTGGATCCGAAGATCGATAATGCTCTCGCGGCCCAAGCGTACTTCCGGTATGCATTCGCACTTCAAGCCGCGCAGGATAGCGCGGGCGCTCAGCCCTACGCACAGAAGGCGGCACAGCTCGACTCCAAACAGTTCATCTACCGCATGCTTGTCGGCGAGACCGAAATCACCTTAGGGCAAACCAAACAAGCGCTGGACGATCTAATGGCTGCGAAAGCTGCGGATAACGGGAAACAGTCTGAGATTTCCGCGCGTCTTCTCGCGGAGATCGGCAACGCGCAGCTCACGCTCGGCGACGAGACCGCCGGAATCGCGTCGATCATGCAGGCCGAAGCCATTGCCCCGCACAGTCCGTTCCCGTATCAAGCGCTATCAAGCTTCTACATGGGCAAAAACAACTACAGTGCGGCGATGGGGCCACTCAAGCAACTGATCCTCATCCAACCAAACGAGCCGGCGTGGGACGTCGAGCTCGGCGACGTATACCTCAATACGAAGGACTGGGCGGACGCCAAGTCGTCCTACGACGCGGCGGTCAAGCTGAGTCCCTCGAGCGGCGATGCCAAACTGGGCCTAGCCAAGCTAGCCGCCGCACAAGGGCAGACGGCTCAGATCGATGCCGGGCTCAGCGACGCCATCAAAGCAACGCCGGCGAACGCTTCGTTTTACAATACCGTGATCGCCAATATTCTATTGAACGCAAGCAGCACGAAGAACGACTACTCTTCGGATGCGGAAAAGTACAGCAAGGCCGCCACTGACGCCGATCCCAACAACGGCAATGCATGGGAGTCATATGGTATCGCGCTTGCAGACCAACACAAAAAGGACCTGGCCAACGACGCGCTACGCAAGGCGTACACGATTTTCAAGGCAAAAAACGATACGGCGAATATCACAAACGTCTTGAATTATTACAAACAGATCAATGGCACCGATCTACCCGGCGCGGATCACAGCGACATTAACAACCGCGCAAGTGGTCCAGGCTGATCGATGAAATTGAAGCGCGCCGCACGGTGGTTCCGGGACCTGCGCACTAACTATTCTAATCGCCGTGCGGCGCGGTAGGAAACCTATGAAAAGGCGTTTAAAACGGGGCGGCACAAAACGGGCGGGCCATCCGTCCGCCGTCTGTGTATTTGCGCTTCGCGCGCATCGGCCAAAAACGCCGCCGCGGCACGCCATCTAGGCATAAGGGGTACGAGTTTCAAATGGACGCATCCAATCCGCTTACCTCATTCTTAGACTTCCTGAACAGAGGCGGCCCCGCGATGTGGGGGCTGCTCGTGTTGTCGATTCTTTCGGTCGGCGTCGTCTTCGAGCGGCTGTTCTTCTTTTCGAAGCAGCACTCGAACCCGAGCCAACTCCTGCGCGACATCGGTGACCGCGTGTCAAAGGACGACATGAAAGGCGCCATCTCCGTTTGCGACCGCGAGCGCGGCATGTTGCCGAAAATCCTACAGTTCGGCCTCTACCGCCATGAGAAAAGCCGCGCCGATATTTCCGACGCTCTCTCCATCGCGTTGCTCGAACAGCTCAACACCCTCGAAGCGAACCTAGCGATCATCGGCACCGTGGCCGTCATCGCGCCGTTCGTCGGTCTGTTCGGAACGGTGCTCGGCATCATCAGAGCATTCCAAGACATCGCTATCAAAGGCAACTCCACTCCCGCCGTCGTCGCGGCCGGCGTGTCGGAAGCCCTCATCACGACCGCGGCCGGCCTGTTGGTCGCCGTCATCGCCGTGATCTTCTTCAACTACTTCAAGTCGCGCATCAAGGCATACAATCAGGAGATGATCGTCTCCGCGAACAAGCTCGCCGAAATGCTGCACTTCCACAACTCCGGCGCGCCCATTCCCACCGAGCTTTACCGGCCTCCTGGCTCGGCGCCGCGTCCGAATTCCACACCGGCACCGGCGCCCAAACCGGCTGGCCCCGGCACGACGTAGAGAAGATCGCGTTAGAGCGGCCGTTCCGGGCCACTGAATCGTCAGCAAGAGGCGCAATATGGGTCTGACATCAGCGAAGCAAGATACCGAAGTCATGGCGGAGATCAACATCACGCCCTTCACGGACGTGCTGCTCGTACTCCTGATCATCTTCATGATTTTGGCCGCGCTCGCGGCGCCTCCCGGTTTCCAAAAAGAGCTGCCGAAGAACAGCAAAGTGCCGCCCACGCATGATCCTAAGGATCAGATACATTCCATCGAGGTGCTGGTGAACGCGCACAACGTCGTGTATATCGACGGGCGGCGGACGAGCGATGCCAGGCTGTACGACGACATGGCCTCCACCGTCGCCTATCACCGCGCGCACGCAAGCCAGAACTACACCGACCACATCGCCCTCACGGCAGACACCGATGCGAGCTACAACACGATCATCAAGATCCTCGATGCCGCGCGCGAAGCAAAAGATGACGACGTCGGCTTTGTGACCGAGTAGGGAAGGGAGCGCACTATGTCTCTCATTGGATCCGGCCCCGAAGAAGACGTCATGTCCACCATCAACATCACGCCGTTCACCGACGTGCTTCTCGTGTTGCTCATCATCTTCATGATCCTCACGTCATTGCTCAAGCCGCCTCCCGTGCCGCAAGTGAAGAACAAGCTCAAAGTGAATCAGTCACCGCTCGTGGTGATCGTCAATCCTAAGGATGAGGTGCAAGTCGGCGCCGAGACCATTCCGAAAGCGGAACTGCTCGCGAAGATGAAAGATCTCTTCTACCAGTTCCAGGTTTCGTCCCAAGGGGACATCATCATCAAAGCGGCGCCCACAGCGAAATACGGCACCGTGCTCACGCTCATGGCCGATGCAAAAGCGGCGGGCTTCACGAAATTCGGTCTCGCCAACAAGATCATCGGCGCGCCCGACAGCAACAGTAACTGAGCGAAAGGATCACCCCAGGTGTCGATGTCGCCCAGCGGGCCAGCTGTCGCCAAAGGAACGGTTCCCCCGCTTTTCACCAAACGCGAACGATATTCGCTCTACCTTTTGTCGGCCGCCTTCATAACGTTTTCGGTGGTCTTGCACTTCGTCGTCGGTGGCGCTACGGAGACGCTGTTCCCGAAGTTCAAAGTGGAATCCACGCCGCCGCCGCAGATCGTGACCGTGCAGACCATGCTGCACACTCCGAAACCCACGCCTAAGCCCACGCCCACGCCGCCGCCCACGCCCACGCCGCCGCCGCCGAAGAACACGCCGGCGCCGGTGCACATCAAATTAAATGTCGTGAAGCAGGTCAACGACACCACCACCGGCGGACCGGCCGAATCTGCATACACTCCGCCTCCGGTCGGAAATGCACAGGGCGTTCCCACCGCCGTGCCCACCGCCGAACCAACGGCCGCGCCCACCGAAGCGCCACCCCAAGGACCGATCACCGCCACCGATGCGACGTTTGCATACCAAGCGCCACTCGATTATCCGGACATCGCGAAGGATCAAGGCATTCAGGGAACCGCGGTCGTCTTGGTCACGATCGGTGTCGATGGATCTCTCACGGCGGCCACCATCGCGGAATCGTCGGGCAACGCGTTGCTCGACGGAGCCGCACTCAAGGCCGCGCGCGCTAGCCGGTATCATCCGTTCATGTTGAACGGCAAGGCCGTCGAGCAACAGTACAAGATCGTCTACGAGTTCAAACTCGACAGCTGATCCGCGAACCAAATTCGCGCTGTAGGGGCCGACCTCAATGGTCGGCCCTCTTCTTATGTAGGAGGGCAAGCTCGTACTAGGGCAAGCAACGCTTGCCCCGTCTTTTTCTTATTGTAGGAGGGTGAGCAGCGCTCACCCATTTTTCGGTCACCAAAAACGAATGGGCAAGCGATGCTTGCCCTCCTGCACAAATTACCTGGCGTGAACTTTGCGCAGCGCGTGCGCGACAGACGTTCACTATGAACACACCGCCGCCGCTGTTTTCTAAACGCGAGAAATATTCGCTCGCGATGTTTTCGGTGGGCTTCGTCGCGTTCTCGTGCGTCGTCCACTTGATGGCGGGAAGCATGGGCTATAGCTTCGTGCCGCGCTTCACCGTCGAGCCGACCCCGTCGCCGCCACCGTTCTATCTGTTGCCGTCGGCGAGACGCACTCCCAAGCCGACGCCGACCCCGCATGCCACACCAACGCCCCCGCCGCCGCCGAAGGTGACGCAGCCGCGCGTGCCAGCCGTTCACCCGCCGAACATCGTGGTGCGCCCAAATCGCACAGTCGGCCCGACGGAGCCGCCGGATGTGCAGCCGACTCCCGGCGTCGTCGAACCGAGCGCGCCGCCGGTGGTGCCGAGTGCCGCACCGGTAGCGACGTCCACACCGAGCGGACCGGTCGTGATTCGAGATAGCACATTCAAATACAAAGCGCCGCTCGAATACCCGCTGTACGAGATCCAAGCGCGGATCGAAGGGACGGTCGTCGTTCTCGTCACGATCGGGCCGGACGGAAACGTGCTCTCCGCATCGGTGTCCACAACATCGGGCAATGCGCATCTCGATGAGGCCGCGCTCAAGGCCGCGCGCGCGAGCAGCTATACGTCGTATTACGTGGGCGGAGTGGCAGTCGAACAACAATACCTAATAGTCTATGAGTTCAGACTGGATGAGTGATCACTTCCGACGCGCGCGCTAGGAATTGCGAATCGACGAGAGAGCCCGAGCACATTCACTTGAGGTTCATCCGCTGAAGTCCTAGCGAGTTTGGGACCTGTGCCGGAGGTCGAGTGCCGCACTAAAACCGAAACAAGCAGGCGTATTATTCGCGCACTAGCGGGCCCTGTGGGGTCCGCAGACGTGTCACGGAGAAGGGCCTCTTGATCAACCAAATCATACATGCAATCATGCTCGGCATCATCCAAGGAATAGCCGAGCTATTCCCAGTCTCGAGCGCCGCGCACACGGTGTTGCTCTCATACCTCTTTCATTGGGATTTTCCAAGCCTCCCATTCGTCGTCATGCTCCACCTCGGAACGTTTCTCGCCGTTCTCGTCTACTTCTGGAAAGACTTCGCCACGATAACGGTAGGGTTTTTTTCCGGCATGCGAACCAAATGGGCGGAGCCCGAACAGCGGCTCGGGCTGCTCGTCGTGGTCGGATTCATTCCACTTGCGATAGCCGGGAAAGTGCTCTCTCCGTACATCGATCCGCTCTTCGCCATGCCGGCCGTTGCGGCAATCTTCTTGTTGCTGACCGGCGTCGTGCTCTTCGTCACGGAAGTTCTGCAGCGCCGCCGGATCGATTCTGTGATTGCCCGGCCGGCGGTCCGGCCCGACGTCACAGGCGATCGCATGTGGTTCCCCGATCCCGCGAAGCCAAAGCGCGAATATGAAGGCGCGGCTTCGCTCTCTATACTCAAAGCGTTTTGGGTGGGGCTGAGCCAGGTCGCGGGCATCATTCCAGGCGGCTCGCGATCCGGTTTCTCCATCTGCGGAGGTATGCTCGCCGGCTTGTCGCGTGAAGAGGCGTCGCGCTATTCGTTCTTGCTCGCAGGCCCCGCGATTCTCGGTGCCGCCATTTTCGAACTGCCGCGGATTCTCGGGCACAAGACCGTCGACACTCACGGCGAATCGCTGCACGGAATCGCAAATCTAGCCGCTGCGCCGGAACCGCATGTCGTGATCGCGATCGGCACCATCGTCGCATTCATCAGCGGCCTCATCGCGATCAGGTTTTTCATGAAGTACGTGAGCGACCATAAGTTGACGCCGTTCGCCGTCTACTGCTGGGCGTTCGGTCTCTTCATGTTGGGTGTGATCGGTGTCCGGCACGGCGCGTAAACCTGCGATGCGCGCACGGAATGCCAAACTGACGCACGTGCGCGCGGACGGTACCTTGCAGATGGTCGACACGAGCGCAAAAGCGAGCACGGCTCGGACCGCGACCGCCGAAGCGGTGGTGCGGATGGCGCCGGCTGCGCGCCGCGCGCTCAAAGCCGGCGCGCTGAAAAAAGGCGACGCGCTTGCTGCGGCCCGCGTTGCCGGCATCATGGCGGCAAAGCGCACTTCCGGACTCATTCCGCTCTGCCATCCGCTCGCGTTGAACGACATCGACGTCAGGATCGGATTTTCTGGTCGCGACAGCGTGCGCATCTCGTGCAGCGCATCGTGCTTCGGCCAGACCGGCGTCGAGATGGAGGCGCTTGTGGGGGCCGCGATCGCCGCGCTGACCATCTACGACATGTGCAAGGCGATGGACCGCGGGATCACCATCGAACACGTGCGGCTGCGCGAGAAAGCCGGCGGCGCGAGCGGCCGATGGCGCCGTTGATGCGCGTCGCACTCCTCGTGCTTTCCGACAAAGCCGCGGCCGGCGAGCGCCCCGATGCCTGTTTGCCGGTGATGCGCGCGGGCGTACCCGCCGGCGCGACCATTGTGGCTGAAGAAATAATGCCTGACGACCGGGAAGCGATCGCGATTCGCCTCGCACTGTGGTGCGACGAAGACATGGCCGACGTCGTCCTCACGTCTGGGGGCACGGGCTTGAGCCCGCGCGACGTCACCCCGCAGGCCACCGCGGATATCGCGGACTACGCCGTGCCTGGCATCGCCGAAGCGATGCGCGCTGCGAGCATCGCAACTGTTCCGAGCGCGATGCTATCGCGCGCAACCGCCGCGGTGCGCGGCAGAACGCTCGTGGTCAACCTGCCGGGAAGTCCGAAGGCCGTCCGCGAAACGCTGGCAGTCATCGCGGGCCAGCTGGCGCATGCGGTCGGTCTGCTGCGCGGGGACGTTGGTGAGCACGCCCGGTAGGACGCAACGCGCATGGATTTCAGCGACGCAAAACGCCTGCTGCAGGCGGCGACGAACGAAAGCTTATCGAGACGCTATCCGGGCCGGCTCGACCGGATGCG
>DATCBN010000098.1 GCA_036511855.1 Candidatus Eremiobacteraceae bacterium
TCGACGCGATGAAGGGCGAGATGCTCGAAGTGCTGCGACGCTATTTGGAGATCGACGAGCGCGGCATGGATGTTCATTTTGAAAATGCCGAGCGCCAGTTCGCGTTGCTGGCGACCATTCCGGTGCGCGAAGTACGGACGCACGACGCGATCGCCCTCGCGCGGCTGCCCGCGGCGCAACCGGCCGGCGTGCTCGAAAACGGGCGGGCGAATTCCGATCCGGTGGATCCCTCGGGCTCGTCCGAACCGATTCGTCCGCCCCAGCGCCGCCGCCGCCGGAGACGCCCGCGAGCCGCAAGTCCGGCCGCGCCGCAGCCCGAGTTGCCTTCCGACCAGATTGAGGGGTCGCCGCCGCCGCCCGGATAAGAGTCGGACATGCTCGAGCGTCCATGGTACCAGTCGCTCAACTACGTGATGGCTGCCGTGGCGATCGCGCTTGCGGCTATGGGCCTGATGGTGATCAAAAGCGCGACGCTGCACGCCAGCGACGCGCGCACCGATTTCGATCACCAAGTGGCTTACCTCATTGTCGGCGTGATCGCGATGGCGGCGATGACGTTCACCGACTATCATCTGTGGCAACGCTTCGCGTGGCCGGTCTACGCAGCGAATCTCCTGATGTTGGCAGCCGTTCTCGCGGCCGGCCACTCCGCGCTCGGCGCACAGCGGTGGATCAGTATTGGTCCGGTCATCTTCCAGCCGTCCGAACCGGCGAAGCTGTTCACAACGTTGTCGGTCGCCGCGGCGCTCGGCAATCCTAAGCGTTCGTACGACCGGTTTCAAGACTACCTCATCCCGATCGTCGCGCTGGCGGTTCCCGTGCTGCTCGTGCTTGCCCAGCCCGATCTCGGCACGGCGCTCGTCCTCGTCGCGATCTTCACCGCGATGCTGTTCTTCGCGCTGCCGAAGGCGCGCTATTTCGCGGTCTATGCCGGCGTGCTTGCGGGTTTGGGTACGCTCGCCGTGACCACGCCATATCTTTTGCACGGCTACCAGCGCGCGAGGCTGCTCGTCTTTCTCAATCCGCAAAACGACCCTCAAGGCGCGGGCTGGTCGCTCATCCAGTCGAAGATCGCGATCGGGTCCGGCATGATGTTCGGCAAAGGTCTATTCAACGGCACGCAGACGCAACTTGGTTTCGTACCCGAACACGCCACGGATTTCATCTTCACGGTGATCGGCGAGGAGTGGGGCTTCATCGGAGCTCTTGCGCTGCTCGTTCTGTACGCCGTCTTGCTGGCGATGGGATTGCTTTCGCTCGCGTCCGCGCGCGACCGCTACGGCGTGCTCGTCGCCGCGGGTATTACCGCGATGTTCACGTTTCACATCTTGATCAACATCGGCATGACGGTCGGGATCATGCCGATCACAGGCATTCCGCTTCCATTTATCTCGTATGGCGGATCGAGCTTGATCACGTGTCTGATGGCCGTCGGCGTGCTGCTCAACATCCATCTACAACGCGATAAGATCTCGTTCGACGACGCATGACCCACGCGGCCGAAGACCGCCGCCTCGTCTATTCGACCGACGGCGGCAGCGTAGTCCCGGAGAAGACGCCTTCACCCCGGAAAACGTCAACCAACTCCGGCATTCCGGACGACGGCGTCGTGCGCGTTTTCCGCGAGAAGCGGCGCGGCAGTTCGGTGACCGTGGTGACCGGACTGAAGGAAGCGGAGCTCCAATCGGTGGGATCGGATCTGAGGCGCCGCTGCGCGACCGGCGGCACCGCGAAGAACGGCATCGTGGAACTGCAGGGCGACAAACGCGACGCGGTGATCGCGTATTTCAAGGCGCTAGGGCGCCGTGTGAAGATCGCCGGGTGACCGTACTAGGGCAAGTATCGATTGCCCTAGTTTTTTTTACGATGGGCAAGCGATGCTTGCCCTAGTACGGCTTGCCTAGTACGGCTGGCCCTAGTACGGCTTAGGCTCCGGCGGCTGCTTTCGCGGCGGTCATCGCCGCTTCGTAGTCCGGCTCGGATGTCGCGTCGGGGACCAGCTGAACGTAGCGAACGATACCATCGCCGCCGATGATGATGATCGCACGTGTGAGCAAGCCTTTTTCTTTGGCGCGCACGCCAAAAGCATAGCCGAAAGAATGATCGCGGTAGTCGGACAGCATGCCGATATTCTGCACGGTCTCCGCGACGCACCATCGCTTTTGCGCGAACGGCAGATCCATGCTGACCGCATACGTCTTGAGCTTGTCCGCGGGAATCTCGTCAACGCGCTTGCTGAACTTCCCGGTCTCGAGGGAGCAAAGGCCGGTGTCCAGCGACGGTACGACAAGGAACATCACTGCACGCTTACCTCCGTCGAGCGCATCGTTCAGCGTGACTTCCGAGAGATCGCCGCCCGAGAGCTGGAAATCCGGCGCCTTATCGCCTGCCGCCACTGCCCGGCCTTGAAGTGTGATGGGGTTGCCCTTCCAGGTGACGACGCCGGTGCGCTCAGGCGCTAGATCGATTGGCATGGGTTGTTCCTTTCACGACTGCTTTGAATGGCGCGCGTTTCGAGCCGTCCTACGCTCGTACCGCTCTCAACGCGTCGAAAAGGCCAATCCGTCCCTCCTGGAGAACCATCAGGGCGAACCGGACTACGAGCCGGAGGCCCGTACCACGAACCGCTCGCGCGTTGCATTCACGGCGAAGACGTCGTCCAACAGTTTTCGAGCACGACGCCGCCACCGAGAAGAGTTTCTTCCCAAGATTTCACAGGTTCCGCAACGCCCCGTCTCGCGCCGTACGCTCCCGCTCCGAAGCCCGCAATAGGGCATGCCGGTTCCACGCGACGCCTTAGCTTGCGCCTGCCATACGGGCGAGCAGAGGCGAGGCTTATGCGTGCATACCGTCGCTAGAGGGCACGACGCCGATCCTACAACCGACACGATCGCCACGATCACCTGAGAACCAGACCGATCACGCAATCGCCTTCCGCTTTCGCCGTTACACCGGCTCCTCTGAGCCGGGGTCGCGGCGTCTTTATTTCAGGTAAAAGGTAGAATGATTTGAAAACCGAGTTGCTCATCTCGTGCGACGATTGGGAGAACCGCGTCGCCGTCCTCGAAGAGGGATCGTTGGCCGAGATCTACTTCGAACGTGAAGAGAAAGTCATCGGCTCCATCTATAAAGGCCGCGTCGAGAACGTCCTGCCCGGAATGGGCGCAAGTTTCGTCAACATCGGGCTCGGCCGCAACGCGTTTCTGTACGTCGACGACGTCATGCGCGATCCCATCAATATCGGCGAGACGGAGATCACCGACCGCCGCAAGGGACACACCGTCAACGAACTGCTCCATCCCGCAGACGAGATTCTCGTCCAGATCGTCAAGGAGCCGCGCGGCCTAAAAGGAGCGCGCGTCTCCACCAACATCTCACTGCCAGGGCGCTACCTCGTGCTGATGCCGACCGGCCGCTATTCAGGCGTCTCGTCGAAGATCGAGGACGAGCGCGAGCGCGATCGCCTCAAACAGATCATGCGCGATGTCCGGCCCGACGGCATGGCCACGATCGTGCGCACCGCCGCGCGCGGCGTGAGCAAAGCGGAGCTGATCGCCGATCTCGGCGTACAATTGCGCCTCTGGCACGGCATCCTCGAATCGTTCAAACGCGAGACTGCGCCGGCGCTGCTGCACAAGGATCTAAACCTCGTCTTCAAGGCGGTCCGCGACTTCATGACGAGCGACGTCGAGCAAGTCGTCATCGATTCGAAGGAACAATTCGACGAGATCCGCCAGACGCTCTCGCTGCTCGGACCGCAATATTTGAGCCGGCTGAAACTATTCGAAGGGCCGGGCAACCTTTTCGAGTCGCGCGGCATCGATGACGAGCTGCAGAAACTGCTCAAACCGAAGATCATGCTGCCGTCGGGCGGCCATCTCGTGCTCGAACATACCGAAGCACTCACGGTGGTCGACGTCAATACCGGAAAGTTCACCGGTGGACGCAATCTCGAAGATACGCTGGTCCGCACGAACATCGAAGCCGCTGCGGAAATCGCGCGGCAGGTGCGGTTGCGCGACATCGGCGGCATCATCGTCGTCGACTTCATCGACATGGCGCAGGAGCGCAGCCGCCAGCAAGTCATCGACACGCTCTCCGACGCGCTGCGGCGAGATCGCACGCGCAGCACAATCCAATCGTTCTCCAACCTCGGGTTATTGGAATTCACACGCAAGCGCGTGGGCAAGGATCTCGGCGGTCAACTGCGATCGGATTGTCCGTATTGCACGGGTCTCGGCACGGTGATGTCGAGCGAATCGCTCGCCATCAAATTGCTGCGCGACATCCGGCAGCGCGCGCGCAACGGAGAACGCGACAGAAAACTCGACGTCGTCATCGACCCGTCGGTCGGCACGCAGTTGATGGGCTGGTACCGCGAAGAATTCGAAAAACTCGGAAAAGCCAGCACCTTCGACTTGCAGATGTTCGTCGAGCCCCAGCGCCATCGCGAAAATGTCTTGCTTGAAAACGGTCACCGTACCCGCAAACCGCTCACGGTCGGCCGCGAAGTCGAGACCGAGTTGCTGTCCGTCCGCATGCCCGACCCGTCGTCCGGCGTTGCCGCGGTGGACGGGAATCTGATCGAAGTCAAGGACGCCGCGAACGGCGTCGGACAGACCGTCAAGATCAAGATCACCGCGATGGCCGGCAACCTCGCCAGCGGCGAACTGGCCGAACCCCTCCAGACTGCGCAGCGCCGCCGTCGCCGGGGTCGCGGCCACGGAAAAAGCGCCGTGGAGACCGAGGCGCCGATCGCGCCGCCGGTGCCCGCGCAGCGCGATCGCGACGTCCACGAAGAACCGGCAGCACGCGCCCCGCGCCGTGCCGTGCCGTTCGGCATGGACACCGACGAGGAAGAAGATTACACGCTTCGCGGCGGCCGACAGGCCGGCGGAGCAGTCGGCAGCGGCCGCGACGAGCGCCCCGCCGCAACGGGCACGCGAGACGACCGGCCGGCCGCAGGCCGCGGCGACGGACGGAAGCGCCCGGACGGACGGCGCGACGAACCGAAACGCGAAGATGGTCGCGGTGGTCGAGGCGGTCGAGGCGGCAGTCGCGACCGGGATCGCGATGCCGACAGGCCGCAACCGCTGATCGTCGGCGGTGAAGGCGACATCGACTACGAGGATAGCGATGATGACGCGGTGGTCGTGGTGCCGGCTGCCCGCAGCCAGCGTCCGGTCACTGCTTCAGTCGCGAGCGATCGCGGCTCGGCGCCCGCGCGCGGGCGAGAGCGTGAACGAGATCACGACCGTGAGCCGGTGCGCGATCGTGCGCCGGCACGAGATCGCGACTCTGTCCGAGATCGTGAACCACTGCGCGGCCGGGAATCGTCGAGGAGCCGCGAGCCGGTCCGCGACCGCGAGCCGATTCGAGATCGCGAGCCGATCCGAGATCGCGAGCCGATCCGTAGCCGTGAACCCGTCCGTGAGCGCGAGCCTGTTCGCGGCCGTGAACCCGTCCGTGAGCGCGAGCCTGTTCGCGGCCGCGAACCATTGCGCGACCGCGAGCCTGTTCGCGGCCGAGAACCATTGAGCGACCGCGAGCCTGTTCGCAGCCGAGAATCATCGAGCGACCGCGAGCCTGTTCGCGGCCGAGAACCATTGCGTGACCGCGAATCCGTACGTGACCGCGAACCGATTCGTGACCGCGATCCGGTCCGTGACCGCGAACCCGCACGAGGGCGCGAACCGGTACGTGACCGCGAACCCGTGCGGGGACGCGAGCCGTTGCGCGACCGCGAACCTCTCAGAGGTCGCGAACCGCTTGACGCGCGAGATGTCGATCCCGACGTGGACGCCGATGACCGTACCGACGGCGACGCACCGCGTCGGCGGCGGCGCCGCGGCGGTCGCGGACGTTCTCTCGGCGCAGCGCCGTTGGGCGTCGATCGCGACGCGCTCGACGTGGCCGATGCGGACGTCGAGATCGTCGACGCACCGCGGGCGCGAACGATCCAAACCGATCCCGACCGATTCCGCAGCGAGTCTCGACCTGTGCGCGGACGTGGCGAGCGACTCGATGTCGATCGTGTGGAACGCCCAGCCCGCAGCGATCGCGCGGACCGGCCGGAAAAAATCGGCACACATATCGATGGCGTCGATGCTGACGACCGCGACGAGCGCCCCGAAACCCGACGACGTCATAAGTTCACCGGTCCGATCCAGCAGCTCTACGGCGCGCCCGTCACGATAGACCCTGACGATGACGAACCGCCGCGCGCGGAGCGGACGCGACCCGCCGAACGAGAGCGGCCGGTCGATCGCGGCCGTGCCGATCGGCCGGAGCGCGTGCGCCGCGAGCCGCCCGCACGAACTGGGCCGATAGATCGGACCGAACCGCCGTCGCGCGTTGAAGCGCGAGAGCGGATTCCAATCCGGGACTTTGTCGACGTCGACGACGTCCCCGGACCGCTCGTTCGTGAGCCGCGCGGGCCGATCGGCGGACGCGGACGAGGCTCAAGACCCGGTGCGGCGTCGTTCGATCGACCTGTTCGAGAACCGGACGTTCTGCCTGGCGACTACGCCGATCTCGACGAGCCTGTGGACGATCTCGATATCGTCATCGCGCCGGACGCGCCGGCCATCGTCGACGTCGAGTTCAAACCGGACCTATTGCCTCGACGCAGACCGGCACATGACGACGCGCGTCACCGTCCCCACGACGAAGGCCGCGACGGAGCACCAATCGGCGAGCAAGTCGAGCGCCCCGAGCGCCCGCATCGCGCGGAGCGACCGGAGCGCGCCGAAACCGGCGAACCGTCACGCGGCAGAGGCCGAGATCGAGGACCGCGCGAGGTGAAGCCGCCGCGCGTCGGGCCATCGGTGAAGCAGCTCTATCCGCCAGCGGATATGGAAGACACGCCAAGACCGCCAGGCTCTCCCAAGGCGCCGCCCTTTGATTCGCGCCGCACGCCTCGCGGACCGATGATGCGCAAGCCCGGCGAGCCGCCGCCGCCGAAAGGAAAGGTCCGGCAGTTATATCCCGCGCCCGAAGGAGCAGATCTGGCGGCGCCGCCGCTGGACGACGTTCCCGTCAATGGCAGGCATGAAGGCGAAGACGTCGTTTTCGCACCGCCGGCACTCGAATTAGGGATCGAGGAGAGCGCGGCCGAGCGCGTCGACGCTGCCGCGGGTTCGATATTCGTGAGCGATGCCGACGAACTTGAAGATCGGCGACGGCGCGCGCGCGAACGCGCCGAAGAGCGCCGCCGGATCGAACCCACCGATGAGCCGGACGCGCCGGCTCCCAAGACGCCGTGGGATATCTCCGGGGAGGACAACTTCTAACACCGCGATGGCCCACATCCTCACGTACAACGGGAAGACGCCGAAGATCGGACGCGGCGTCTTCCTCGCTCCTAACGCCACGCTTATCGGCGACGTCGACATCGGCGACGGGGCAAGCGTGTGGTTCGGCGCGGTGCTCCGCGCTGACGAAGCTGGGATCCGCATCGGCGCTCGCACGTCCGTGCAAGATAACGCCGTGATTCACGTCTACAAAGACCACGACACGGTTGTGGAAGAAGACGTGACCATCGGGCACGGCGCGATACTAGAAGCGTGCCACATCGGCCGCGGCGCATTGATCGGCATGAATGCGGTGGTCCTCAATCGAGCTACGGTCGGAGAGCGTGCGTTGATCGCGGCCGGGACGGTGGTGCTCGAAGATCAGGAGATACCGGACGATGTGCTGGCTGCCGGAGCGCCTGCCAAGGTCAAGAAAAAACTTGAAGGCAGCTCACGCACGTGGTCGCAGGTTTCGACGGCGGCATACGTTCGGCTCACGGCCGAATATCTGGCGCAAGACCTGGACAAGCGATTATAACAATATGTAGGATGGCCATTGTACTAGGGCCATTGTACTAGGGCAAGCATCGCTTGCCCAAAAAATGGGTGAGCGATGCTCACCCTAGTACAGGAAATTCACCCTCCTACAGGCGCGCGGCGGCGACGAGCACGTAGAGCGCGGACGTCGCAATGGCCGCGGGCACGCCGCCGGCGCCGTAGGCGAAAACGATCGCGGCAAAGCCGACCGACCGCGTCCGCTGCGTGACGATGGTTGCCGCGATCGCCGCGACGAAGACGGCAGCATCGGAATATAGATTGCCGTTGAAGAACGACATCGTGAACACGAGTGCGCCCGCGAAAATGCCGGGCGCCGATCGTCCCAACATCGTCGTCACTGCGCCGGCCGCCCCGCCCCACGCCAGCATCGCGCCCGCGAAGACGAGGCAGCCCACAAGTGTGGCGTCGACGGTCGACGTCGCGAATAATCCGTGCTCGCGATTTCCGGCGCCGCCGATCGCAAGCGCAACGCACGCCAGCACGCCGAACAACACGCCGCCGCGGGCGCGCGGCGAAAGCGACAAGCACAAATCGTCGGTAAAGCGCGCGTCCTTGCGTCGCATCACGCCGACGAGCGAACCGGCAGCCGCGAGCGCCCACAACAAGTACGTCCGCGCCGGATCTACAAGTCCGACGATGCCTTGATGAGCCGCGACGAACGCGATCGCCATGAAGAACACGGCCTGCGCGCCGCGCTGCGACATCGGACCAGGCGGTGCGGCGGCCGCGCGGGCCGTGCGGCCGGGCTCAGAGGAAGCGGCCCTACGTTTTTTCTTGGGCATCCAAGATCCGTTCGACCTCGCGCAGGTCCTCGAGGCGGTCGACATTGACCGCGAGTTCCGGCTCGTCGCACGCGATGCCGCGGCAGCGGCAAGACGTGATGACGTCTGCGCGCCGCTCCGCATCCGCGATGCCGAGCATGCCGAACACATAACGGAACAGCAGCGCCGGTGAGAAGATCGCGGCGAGCCGGAGCGGCGACTTGCGCGCGGCCACGATGCGCCGCAGCGCGTCGGCGAGACCAACGCCCGCGCCGGCGCGGATCGCCGAAACGCCGCCGCCGCAAAACGTTCCTTCCCGCAGACGTACCCACGTATGACGAACGCCGGGATAGCGAGCCTCATGAGGTTCGCGCCGGACAAAACCATAGGCGACGTCGCACGGCGCCGCCATAACCCGCGCGGTGAACGCGTCGACGTCCGACGGGCGAACGAGCGGGATGTCGGTGGCGACGATCAACACGAGTCGATCTTCCGGCAACCCGGCGAGACCAGCCAGCATGCTTTCGATCAATCCGGCGCCGGGAGTCAGCACCTCGTCGCATAGATCGGCGCCGCGCGAACCGAACGCTGCGTCGAACGCCTCAGGTTGCGTGACGCAGCGGATGCGCCCGACCGACGACGCGCCGCGCAGCGACGACAGGACTCGTTCGAGCATCATCACGCCGCGTATCGATAAGTAGGCCTTGTTCGCGACGTCGTAACCTGCGTCGCGAAAATCGCGTTCGAGTCGACCACCGGCCAGCGCCACGGCGATCATCGGTTCATTCGCCATCGCTAAATCCCGCGGCGGCCGACCATTCGTCGCGGGCAAGCGCGATGCGCGCCAGCGCGGCCTCCGCGTCCGCGACCGACCGGAAGATTCCGGCGACCGTGGAACCGCTTCCGCACAGCATCGTCGCATCCGCACCCGCTGATCGCAGACGATCGTGCGCGCGCGCAACGTCGGGCAGGTCGCGCCGGACCATCGAATCGAAATCGTTGTGCAGGCTCTTGCAAAATTCGGCGTACATTCCCGATCGGACGTGCGCCGATAGATCGCCCGAACGGTCGCGGCGCGCGATCGATTCGGACGATCGTTGAAGATCGTCGGCGTTCGTATCGATGAGTTTGTATGCGACTTCGGTTGAGAGACCATCAGCCGGCTTGAGCAACGCCACCCCCCATGGCGGCGAAGCGATGGATAAGGGATGCACGAGATCGCCCGTCCCCGCGATTGCTTTGAACCCGGCCAACAGGCAGGCAGGGACATCGGATCCAAGCGCCGCCGCCGCCGCATTTAACTCGGCATCGGAATATTCGACCGATCCGCCTTCCCTGGAAATGCGAGCCAGCCCGATCAACGCAGCCGCAGCGTCCGCGCTGCCGCCGCCGAGTCCCGCTCGAGCTGGGATTCGCTTGCCGACCCGAATCCTCACGCCGCGAGCTTTAACCCCAAGCGCCGCGGCGGCTCGAAAGGCGAGATTATCGCGTTCCGGGATATCTAGTCCCTCACAGATGACGCCGAAATCGCCGTCATGGGGCTCGAACAAGACGTCGTCGGCTAGGGTCAAAGAAGCCGCAAGCGAGCGTAACTCATGCAGCCCGTTTGGCAAAACGGCGCCGACGTAGAGCGTCAAATTCAACTTCGCCCGTGCTTTAAGGCGAAAAGCACGGGTCCAAGCGGCCATCGTCAATCACGTTCGAATCGGCCATAAACCCGTCCTCCGCTGTCCCGCAGAAACGTGCGGACTTGCAATTCAGGCCGGAAGCGCCGATAACATAAGGACATGAGCGGCCAACTCGCCGCGCAGTCCTTATTATCCCAAAACACCTTAAAGCGAGACGATGAGTGGATAGCTTCAACGGCCGGCCGGCACAAGGCAGAGACCTCGATGGTCTTCTGCGCGAGATGGTCGCGCTTGGTGCATCCGACATGCATCTCAAAGCCGCAGTGCCGCCGATCGTGCGCGTCCACGGCGTCCTCAAACCGCTCGGCGACAAACCGATGTCGTTGCCCGAGTGCGAGAACATCATCTTCTCTTCTATGACTCATGCGCAGCAGCAAGAGTTCATGGAGACCAAGGAACTCGACTTCGCCTACGGCCTTCACGGTCACGGCCGCTTCCGCGTCAACGCGTTTTTCCAACGCGGCACCGTGAGCGCCGCCTTTAGAACCGTGCGTCTCGATATTCCCAGCATGGAAGAGCTTCGCGTTCCGGCCGTGCTGCGAGAACTGTGCGAACTGCAGGACGGCATCGTTTTGTTGACCGGCGCCACCGGCACCGGCAAGTCGACGACGCTCGCTGCGATGATCGATTACATCAACGCGACGCAACGCCGCCACATCGTCACCATCGAAGACCCGATCGAATATATCCACGTCGACAAGCAGTCCATCATCTCACAGCGCGAAGTGGGCATCGACACCGGCTCATTCACGATCGCGCTCAAGCAATCGCTGCGCCAGGATCCCGACGTCATTCTCATCGGCGAGATGCGCGATCCGGAAACGATCATCACTGCCCTCACCGCGGCCGAAACGGGTCACCTCGTCTTGTCGACGCTGCATACGCAGAACACGATCCAAGCGCTCGAGCGCATCATGGATGCGCTGCCCGAAGGCAATCGCAAACAGTTCACGGTGCAATTGTCGACGAGTCTTCGCGCCATCGTCTCTCAGCGTTTGCTCGTGCGTCTCGACGGCGGCGGCCGCGTGCCCGCAGTAGAAGTGCTCATCGCGACGCCGACGATTCGCAGTCTCATTCTCGAGGGTAAATTCGGCGACATGTATCAGTACATGGCTGCCGGCAAGTACGACGGCATGCAGACGTTCACGCAGTCGTTGCTCGATTTGTACCAAAGCGGATTGGTCACGGAAAAAGAAGCGTACTCGAAAGCGGACAAGCCCACCGAATTCCGCCTCGCCATCGAAGGTCACGTCACGAGCGGCGCCGACATGCAGGAGACCGCGGCCTGGTAGAGCGCCCGTTCGCGCGCTCGCATTCCGCTCCGTCCCGTCAAAGCGTATCGATTGTACCTATCGGGGTACTCAAAGCGACCTCCGTTGTGCTACGTTGAATACCGATCCAATTTTGGCCGGCTCCGTGCCAGGCCGATCCGCTCTAGGAGATGCCGTGAAGAACAAAGGCACTAAGAAAGTCAAACGTGGTTTGGCGCAGATGCTCAAAGGCGGCGTCATCATGGACGTCACCACGCCCGAACAGGCGATCATCGCCCAGACGGCAGGCGCCGTCGCCGTCATGGCGCTCGAACGCGTGCCCTCCGATATCCGCAAAGACGGCGGCGTCGCGCGCATGGCCGATCTTGAAGTCGTGCAACGCATCATGGATGCCGTCACCATCCCGGTGATGGCCAAAGCGCGCATCGGTCATTTCGTCGAGGCGCAAGTGCTGCAGGCGATGGGTGTCGATTTCATCGACGAAAGCGAAGTGCTCACACCGGCGGACGACGCATATCACATCGACAAACGAGACTTCACGGTGCCGTTCGTGTGCGGCTGCCGCAACCTCGGCGAAGCGTTGCGCCGGATCACCGAAGGCGCGGCGATGATCCGCACTAAGGGCGAAGCCGGTTCCGGCAACATCGTCGAAGCCATCCGTCATCTCCGGCAAGTGAACGACGACATCCGCCGGCTCGCATCGTTGCCCACCGAAGAGCTTGTCGCGATGGCCCGCGATCTTGGAGCGTCGGTCGAGATCGTGCGAGAGGTCGCCAAGGCTGGCCGGTTGCCGGTGGTGATGTTCGTCGCCGGCGGCGTCGCCACACCTGCCGACGCGGCGCTCTGCATGCAGCTCGGTGCCGAAGGAATCTTCGTCGGGTCCGGCATTTTCAAAGCGGCAGATCCGGAGAAGACCGCCCAAGCCATCGTGTCGGCCACGCACTTCTTCGATGACCCGGTCAAGATCATGGAGGCGTCGAAGTCGATCGGTGCGCCGATGGCCGGTCTCGAGATCTCGCAGATTCCAAAGGATCAATTGCTCGCCGGCCGCGGCTGGTAGCCCATTTAATTACCCCTATTTGTAGGAGGGCAAGCATCGCTCGCCCTGTAGGAGGGCAAGCATCGCTTGCCCATGGGCGAACGTAGCTACCATGGCCAAGAAGCTCACCATCGGCGTGCTCTCGCTACAGGGCGATGTTGAAGAACATCTCGCTGCGTTGCGCGCAGCCGGCGTGAAGGCGCGCGGCGTCAAGACCGCCGACGCACTCGAAAAAGTAGACGGTCTCATCGTTCCCGGTGGCGAGTCCACGACGCTCGGCATCGTATTGGATCGATTCGGCCTCACCAAACCTCTGCACGATATGGCCGCACGAAACGTGCCGATTTGGGGCACGTGCATGGGCATGATCCTGCTGGCGCGCACGGTGACCGGCTCCGTGCAGCCGACCCTCGGACTGCTGGACATCGAAGTGAAACGCAATGCGTTTGGCCGCCAAGTCGAAAGCGCCGAACAAAAGCTCGAGATAAAAGGGATCGACGGCAAGCCATTCCCCGGGATTTTCATCCGTGCGCCATGGATCGAGCGGGCCGGACGCGATGCGAAGATATTGGCAAAGGTCGACGGCAAGGGCGTGATGGTCCGTCAGAATAACGTCCTCGGAACGTCCTTCCATCCCGAACTGACATCGGATCTGCGCGTGCATCGCTATTTCATCGACATGGTACTAGCGACGCAATCCTAGTCCCAGCGGGCATTTCAAGGCAGGGGACCGCTCCGGTTCGCCCTAAATGAAGCGCGAACGGGGGTCTTTTTTAAGCATGGTGGACGTCCTTGTCCTCAACGCCACGTACGAAGCGCTGAATGTCACGTCGTTGCAGCGCGCGGTTAAGCTCGTCTTTTCGGGCAAGGCCGAGGTCCTCCACACGCACGACCGCCCGTTGCGCGCCGCCACGTTCGAAATGCGAATGCCCTCCATCATCCGCATGCTGTACTACATCCGCAGGCCGCGCCAGCAGGTCGCGCTCACGAAGAAAAATGTGCTATTGCGCGACGACTACATGTGTCAATATTGCGGGCGCAAGGGCGAGGGCCCGATGACGGTGGACCACGTCGTCCCCAAGAGCACCGGCGGGCCGTCCACGTGGGAGAACCTCGTGTGCGCCTGTCTTGCTTGCAATAATAGGAAGAACAATCGCACGCCGCAGGATGCAAACCTCCATCTGCTGCGCAAACCGCGCACTCCCAAGTACATCCCGTGGATCCAGGTGAAGCGCCACACGCTGCCTGGCGAATGGTACAAGTACCTGTTCTTGTATCACGTCTCCATCGACGAGCGCATCGAAGCGTAGCACTTCTCTGGGTCGAAACCAATTCTGTGGGGCCGACCTTTATGGTCGGCCAAAATTTTGTAGGCGGAATTGTGAGCCAACCTAGTGCTGATCCCGACGAAACAACCAACCTCCGCTCCATCGCAGTATGGTGGCGCGCGCTCGGCTGCGTTCCTCTTGGCGCTGTCGCCGGATTCATCTGCGCGATCGTCATCCTGTACATCCGCGGAACCGGACTGCAGCCCGGCCTCATGACGAACGCCGCTCTCTGGCCGTCGGTGTTTTACCTCGCTTTGACCAAAGGCGCGACCCTTGGCGCGATTTACTTACCCATCGCTTATCTGCTGTTCTTGCGCCGGGAAGAGCTATTGCCGGCACTGCTCGGCGCTTGCGTCGGGACTGTGCTCTTCGGCATCGTTGGGCTACTTGCCGGGCCGTTTGCGCCGCTCGCGCTGTCCGCGTCGCTCGGGTTTTGGTTGTCATGCCCCGCAATGTACGCGCAACGTGAGCGACGTGGCGACCAATCCTGCTGGGAGTCGTACTTCAAGTGACCGAGGTGAAACCTAGCGCCACGCAGTTCTGGCGCAATGTCCTCATAGCGATTCCGATCGGCTTCTTCGGCGGTGCGTTTTGCCGGTATCGTAATATATGAAGGAGCGACTGTCCCGGCGCTTTTCCGGCTCTATGTTTTGCACGTACCGCTACAATGGAGCGTGACCGACATCCTATTCGGTGCCTTATGGTGGCCAGCGATCGTCGGAGGAATGATAGGTCTCATTACCTTTCCGATTGCCTACGCGTGGGTCGCGCGCACGAATAATGTGACTTCGATTGCCGCGCCCGGCCTAGTGGCAACGATACTCGGTGCGTGGATAGGCTGGGGATCGGCATCAGTTCTGACGAATTTCGAGTTCGAGCACGTGTCTCAGATTCCAATCAGCTTGAAGTACGGAGCCTTGAATGTCGCGCACGCATTTTTGGCGTTATTGCCGGTCATCGCGATGTTCGGTGCGTGTGCGTGGGTGGCTTCTCGGGAGCGGCGCAAAGCTGTCGGCAGACGAGTGATCGGAGTCCGGTAAGCATCGCTTGCCCAAAAGAAAGTGTGAGCGTAGATTCAGCTCACCCTACTACGATTGGACTCGCGGCGGAATTTTCTCGAAGATTTTTGCGACTTTCATGAAAAATCCGACAAGCGATCGATGTGTCACTACATCGCCGCGCCAGAACGTCTTGAGACCAAGCACACTGTGAGCGTCGACTCTTTCCCGCATAGGATCCACCATGAGGACGACGTCTGCGCCGGCCGCGAGATAGACTTGGATCTTCTCGTCGACATCGCGTCGCTGGTCACCAGGAGAGAGAATCTCGACGACGGCATTCGGTGCGACAACCGTCAATAGTGCGACGAGAAATGCCGATTGGGCGCGACTGTGCCGTTCCCTTGGTCTTTTCTTTTGTAGAGCGCAGCCGTTGACCCATTCGGTCGCCGGCTTCGTCTTTGGAACTTCAATCTCCATTTTCGTCGCCTATCTAAAGACCTTCGTTACGCCCCGGCCACACCTATATGCTGAATACGACTTTGCCGAAGTTCTGGTTCTCTTCGACATAGCGATGGGCGTCGGCAGCCTCTTCTAATTTGAAGACGTGGTCGATTGGGACCCGTACGGCGCCGATTGAGAGCAAAGGACCGACATCGCGTGCGAACAATCGTGTCGCCTCGGCTTTTTCCTCGTACGAACGAGAGCGCAGCATCGTGCCGACGATGCGCAAACGCTTTGTCATGAGCGTCCGCAGCGACAGCGCGGCAGCCGCCCCGCCGAGCGTCGACACGCTGATGAGCCTCCCGCGAACCGCAAGCGCGTTGAGATTGTTCTCGAAATACGGAGCGCCGATGAAGTCGATGATGACATCGATGTCGTGCGCGAGAGATTCGAAGGGGCCGACGGTGGGGTCGATCGCGACGTCGAGGCCCAGCGCCGTCGCCTTATCGAGTTTCTCTTTGCTGCGCGACGTACCGAAGACGGTGCAACCGCGCGCCTTCGCGAGTTGCAGTGCGGCGATGCCGACACCCGATCCGACGGCGTGAATCAACACGCGTTCGCCCGCGCCAAGCGCTCCCTGCACGTACAGCGCGTCGTGCGCGGTGATGTATGCCTCCGGGATTCCGCCGGCTTCGGTGTCGGAGACGCCGTCGGGGACAAGCACGACTTGGGGCTCGTTGGTCAGCACAAATTCGGCTTGTGCGCCGCCGCCGACGATGCCCATCACGCGATCGCCGATTCGCAAGTCGTGAACATCGGGGCCCACTGCGCTCACAACGCCGGCAAATTCGAGTCCCAAAATGTCCGGCGGCGAACCAGGCGGCGCTGGATAGTTGCCTTGACGCTGAAGCAAGTCAGCGCGGTTGACGCCTGCGGCGCGAACGCGCACGAGAATCTCGTCGGCGCGCGGCGGGCCGGGCGTTTCGACATCGGCGACTTCCATGACCTCGGGACCGCCGAATCCGCGAAGGCGGAGTGCTTTCATGAAGGTCGGCCTGGCGTCGTCAGAAAATCTATATCGCGCAATGGCAAGCAATCCGCTCCTTCCTTCGTGCAGACATTTCTGGGAGTTCTGGTAACCTCCGGGCCATTCCGTTCGCGCACATGCGCCCCGGTCGATTGAACTCGACCGCAAACAACTGACCACCGGAGGGATGTAAGCCTTGCCGCGCCTTGATCAAAGCCGCACGCCCTATTTTGACGCGCTCCTCGCCTACGTGGACGACCACGTCGTATCGTTTCACACGCCCGGCCACAAGCATGGCCGAGGCATGCATCCGCGCCTGAAGGACTTCATCGGCGAGAATATCCTCAAGATCGATCTCACTCAAGTACTCGGCTTGGATGACCTCAACCAGCCCGAAGGCGCGATCAAGCACGCGCACGAGTTGGCGGCCGACGCCTACGGCGCCGACTACTCCTATTTCCTCATCAACGGTTCGACGGCCGGCAATCAGGCGATGTTGATGACCGCTCTGCGGCCCGACGATACCGTGCTCATCCCACGCAACAGCCATAAGTCGGCGGTGAGCGCGCTGATCATGAGCGCGGCGAGGCCGGTCTACATGCAGCCAGCGGTCGATCAAGACCTGCACATCGACCACGCCGTCACCGTCGAAACTGTCAAAAACGCACTCGATAAGAACCAGGAAGCTCGCGCCGTGTTCTTGACTAGTCCCACGTACTATGGATCGGCCGCGGATGTCGCGGGAATCGAAAAGCTCGTCCATGCCCGCGGCAAGATGCTGCTGGTGGACGAAGCGTGGGGGCCGCACCTGCACTTCCATCCCGAGCTGCCGCAATCGGCGACCTCTGCAAACGTCGACGCTTGCGTCAACTCCACCCATAAGCTGACGGGCGCGATGAGCCAGTGCGCGATGCTGCACACGGTCGGCGACCGCATCGACCAAGGTAGGCTACGCAGCACGCTACGTATTTTCCAGTCCACGAGTCCCCAACTCGCGATGCTCGCCTCGCTCGATGTCGCGCGCATGCAGATGGCTACTGAAGGCGAAGCATTGCTCACCGGCGCGCTTGCGCTGGCGCGGAACGCGCGCGAGCGCCTCAATCGCATTCCCGGCGTTTTCTGCATGGGCGTCGAACATGTCGGACGTCCGGGTATCGCTGCATATGACGAGACGCGGCTCGTGATCACCGTCAAAGACTTGGGCTACACGGGCTACGAGGCGTCGAATATCCTCAGACTGCGCTACAAAGTGCAAGCCGACATGGCGGACCTGTGCAATGTGGTCGCGCTCGTGACGTTTGGCGATACCGAAGCATCGATCGACGCGCTCATCGACGCGGTGGATCGTCTCGCCAGAGATGAAAAGCCGGCCGGGTCCGAGCCGGCGTTCGCCATCCTCGAGCACAGGATGCAACACGGTACATATGCGATGCCGCCGATACCCGCGATGGTTCTCACACCGCGAGAGGCCTTTACGCGCGACCACGTCGAAGTGCCGTTTCGAAATAGCGCCGGCCGAATTTGCGCGGAGGTGATCACGCCGTACCCGCCCGGAATACCCATCATCTGTCCGGGCGAACGGATCGACGAAGACACGATCGATTATCTGCAATCCGAAATGCACGCAGGCGTCCACATCCAAGGACCGGTGGACGAAAAATTGCGCACCATAAGGGTCCTACCATAACAGTCGCACGAGGTGACGTTATCTTGAAAGAGGACCTCGCCCAACAACAATCTGGCGACTGGGAACTCTACGCACTCCTCGACATCTTCACACCGGCCATTCGTCAAGCGCTCGTCAACCTCCCGAATTTCAAGGATCTCATCGAAGTCATCCTCGACTTGGGCCGTTTGCCCGAAGCGCGCTTTCCAAGCGACTATTGCTACCTCTCTCAGACACCAGTCAGCCCCGACGACATCGCCGCGGTGGTCGCGCGCGTCGGCGAGTTCGGCAAAGACAATCGCGCCGGCATCGAGCAGACGCTGCACCGAATTTCGTGCTTGCGAAACCGCAACGGCAAGATCATCGGTCTCACGTGCCGGGTAGGCCGCGCTGTCTACGGCACCATCGACATCATTCTCGATGTCGTTCGGTCGGGAAAGTCCATCTTGCTCTTGGGCCGGCCGGGCGTGGGCAAGACCACCATGCTTCGTGAAGTCGCGCGCGTGCTATCCGGCGACTTGCGCAAGCGCGTCGTCATCGTGGACACGTCGAATGAGATCGCCGGCGACGGCGACGTGCCGCACGCCGGCATCGGTCATGCGCGGCGCATGCAAGTCGACGTGCCCGCCAACCAGCACGCGGTGATGATCGAGGCTGTCGAAAACCATATGCCCGAAGCGGTGGTGATCGACGAGATCGGCACCGAAGCCGAATCCATAGCCGCGCGCACCATCGCCGAACGCGGCGTGCAGCTCATCGGCACCGCGCACGGACTAGACCTCGAAAGCATCCTCATGAATCCCACGCTTTCCGATCTCGTCGGCGGCGTGGGCGCGGTGACCCTGTCGGACGAAGAAGCCAAACGCCGCGGAACGCGTAAAACAGTGCTCGAACGCAAGGCGCCCCCCACGTTCGACGTCGTCATCGAGATCCAAGACCGGGGCCGATTGGCGCTTCACGAGCCGGTCGCGGACATCGTCGACGCCATGCTGCGCAGCCACGAACCCAAGCCCGAGATACGCGTTCGCAACGATCAAGGCGCCGTGGAAGTGGTGCAAGAAGCGGAAACGCAGACCGTGCAGCCGCGTTACGGCTCGGCACCGTCGCGCGCTCATTCGCACGGTTTCGACCGCATGCCGGCCGCCGTATCGGTGTTCTCAGGTGCGGACGACGACGACGAAGAGCCGGCCACCGACATCATCCGCATCTTCCCGTACGGCGTGAGCCGGGCGAAGATCGAGCGCGCGGTGGCCAACCTGCGCGTGCCCGCGCTCATCGCGCGCAAGTGGGATGACGCCGACGTTGTGCTCACGCTGAAGGCGCTGGAACGGCGAGACAACGGCAAACTGCGAGAGATCGCCGCGCAGAATATTCCTATCTATGCGCTCAAGACCAACACCACGGCGCAGATCCAGACCTGTCTCAAGGATCTCTACGACCTTCCGACGGTGGACGACGAAGAGCTCGCCGTCCGCGAGGCCGAGGAAGCGGTGTATCAAGTGATGCTGCACCACAAATCCGTCGAGCTCTCGCCGCAGTCGTCCTACGTGCGCCGGCTGCAGCATCAGATCGTGGAGAAGTATCATCTGCAATCGCGGTCGACGGGCATCGAACCTAATCGCCGCGTCCGCGTCTACAAAGAGGCCGCGCAATAGCCGCCGGTCTTTTCGTCACCTTCGAAGGGGTTGAAGGAGCCGGCAAATCGACCCAAGTCCGGCTCTTGCACGAATATCTATCCGGCACTTCGATACCTTTTGTCTTCACGCGCGAGCCCGGCGGCACGCCGCTCGGCGAAAAGCTGCGTCAATTGCTCATCGACCCACTCGGCCAGATGGCGCCTGAGGCGGAGGCGCTGATCTTAAGCGCGTCGCGCGCGGAGTTGGTGGACAAGATCCTCGAACGCGGCCTGGCCGAAGGCAGACTCGTTGTGTGCGACCGCTTTTGGGACGCGACGCTTGCCTATCAAGGATTCGGTCGCGGACTTCCGATCGACACGCTGCTCACCATCACGATGTTCGCGGCGCGCAGGCTCCAACCGGATCTCACGTTCTTGCTCGATGTCTCAACGGCGGTGTCGCGCGAACGGTTGAAATCGCGCACCGCCATTCCCGACCGGATGGAGCGCGAATCTAGCGCCTTTCACGAGCGAGTCGCCGCCGGGTACCGCAGACTGGCAGCCGCCGAACCCCATCGCTTTGTGACGATCGACGGTACGCGCGCAGAGGATGAGATCGCGATCGACGTGCGCCAGATGATCCTCTCGCGCTGGCAGGGTCAATAACTCAGATTAGTACTAGGGTAAGCCGTACTAGGGCAAGCATCGCTTGCCCATTTGGGTGAGCGTTGCTTTCCCTAGTACGGGATGCCCACAGCGTTACGGGATTGATTTAAGCCCACTGCCGGTGTTGATCGCGAGCACGCGCTCGCCGTCGCGGATCCATCCGTTCTTGCGGAGTTCTTCGGCGGCGGCGATCGTGGCCGCGCCCTCCGGGCATAGCAGGAATCCTTCAGCAGCGGCCACGCGGTGGCGGCTCGCGGCGATCGCAGTGTCGTCGACGGCGATCGCACAGCCGGCGGTCGCATAAACGGCATCGAGCACGAGAAAGTCACCGAGCGCCTTCGGCACGTTGATGCCGAATGCCGCGGTTTTCGAATCGTTCCAGAACTGCGATTCGCGCAGGCCCGCATTAAACGCGCGGACGATCGGCGCACAACCTGCGGCTTGCACGGCCACCATGCGCGGCAGTTTGTCGATCGGAAATCCTATCTCGCGCAATTCGAGCAGCGCTTTGTATATCCCGATAAGACCGACACCGCCGCCCGTCGGATACAAGAGCACGTCCGGAGTTCGCCAGTCGAATTGTTCGGCAAGCTCGAATCCCATCGTCTTTTTGCCTTCGATGCGATACGGTTCTTTGAGCGTCGACGCGTCGTACACGCCCGCCTCGGTCACCATTTTTGCGACGACTTTTCCAGCGTCCGAGATGACGCCGTCGACGAGCGTGACTTCTGCGCCCGCCGCTTCGCACTCGAAGCGATGGATCGCAGGGGCGCTCTTCGGCATGACGACGCGCGCAGCGATGCCGGCACGCCGGCCGTACATGGCCCAGGCGCCGCCTGCATTTCCGTTGGTGGGCATCGCAAACGACGTCACGCCAAGTTCGCGCGCGCGCGACACGCCGACGGCGGCGCCGCGCGCCTTGAAACTGCCGGTCGGCAGCAGGCCTTCATCTTTGCAGGAGAGGCCGCCGATTCCAATGTCCGCCCCGTGACGGGTCAACGGCACGATCGGCGTGACGACTTCGCCGAGGCTCACCGTATTCCGGGCGGGGTCGCGGATCGGAAGCAATTCGCCATATCGCCACAGGCTCCACGGCCTTCGCGCGAGCCCGGAAACGGTAAGCGACGCCTTGGCTTTTGGCAGGTCGTATCGTGCAAGAAGCGGCGCACCGCACGTGCAGAGGTGTTGGATGACGTCCGCGTCATAATGGGCTTCGCATTTCGAACACTCGAGATGCGAGAGCGATGAGCGGATCGCCGTCACCGGGCTGGATGCTGGCCGGTGAGCGAGCGAAGCTGGACTTGCAGCCAGCCCAATACCGTCGCGGGTGCGATGTTGGTGTCGGCCATGCGGGTGGCTTCTTGGACGAGCTCGATCGCTCGCGCAGCTTTCATCGCCGTGGCGGGTCCTATGGCCCGTTTCGTATCCGCGTACCGGGCGCTCGCGTGAGCGTCGAAGAGTGCGCCTTCACCACCGATGGAACTCACCATAAGATCGCGCGCGCTGATCAAGGATTGCCGTAGCACGCCATTGAGCTGCGTGCGCGCATCGTCTTTTCCGAGTTGGGGCATCGCCGGCAATCGGTCGGGTTGTGCGAGGCACGCCAGGAGCCAATCGCGCGCTCCATCGCGCGCGGCGCCGGTACTCCCGTCTCGGTCGGCGATCGCCTCGCCGAGGCTCCCCTGAGCGCGACGGGCGAGTGAAAGCGCGCGCTCGCGCGTTTCGCCGAAATGTGCCGTGAGGCGAGCGGCGATCTCGTCGTCGCCGAGCGGGCCGAAGCGCAACGCGACCGCGCGGGAGCGAATGGTCGAGAGCAACGATTCTTCCCGCTCCACGGTGAGCAGAAACAGTTTTTGTTGGCCCGGCTCTTCGAGTTCTTTGAGAAGCGCGTTCGGCACATCCTGTTTGGTGACGTTTTCAAAATCGGGGATTATGCAGACCGGGCGGCCGCCCTCGTACGACTTGTACTGCATCCGATCGACGATCGCGCGCGCTTGCGCCATGCCCAAATCGTCGGTCTTGCGTTCGGTGGTGTCGGTGGCCTTGATGAACGCGAGGTCGACCTCGATGATGTCACCCGACGATCCGTGAATGCCGCGTTGACACGGACCGCAGACGCCGCAGTAGCCGAGGGGAAACGAGGTAGGATGTTCGCAGTTGAGCGTCCACGCGAGCATGCGCGCAAACGTACGCTTGCCGGTGCCGCGCGGACCGTGCAGAATGTACGCATGCGCGAGCCGGTCCGGTCCAAGCCGGGCGAAATAGTCGACGACGTGCTGCTGCCCGACGAATGGGAGCGGCGCTTGCTTTCGAGCAGGCTCATCAAGGCCTGCCTTGAGAGCCGGCCCCACATTTGATTTCCTAGCCAAGCCTTGCGCCCGTCAGCGCATGGCCGCAGGAGCAGGTGCGCTCGCGCGGCATGCGCCCTACGATCTCGAACAGGACGTTCTTCAATTTTTCGTTGTTGGCGTTGAAGACCTCGATGACGCCCTCGTGCGTCACCGGTTCGACGCCCGCCACGCCTTCGAGGCCCGCGTCGTAGTCGGTGATCAACGCGATGTTCGCGTAACAGATCTCCAGTTCGCGCGCGAGGTACGCTTCGGGATACTGCGTCATGTTGATGACTTCCCAGCCGTGCGATGAGAACCACCGGCTTTCGGCAAGGGTGGAAAAGCGCGGTCCCTGGATCGTGACCACCGTCCCCTTATCATGACACGTGATCCCTTGACTCTTGATGACCTCGATAGCCAGCGGCCTTATCTGCGTGCAGTATGGGTACGCGAACGAGACGTGCGTGGTGATCGGTCCGTCGTAAAACGTGTCTTTGCGGGCATTCGTACGGTCGATCAATTGATCCGAGACCACGAAATGACCCGGCTTGACCGCCGCTTGCAACGAACCGGCAGCGCACGGCCCGATGATGCGCGTGACGCCGAGTTCTTTCATCGCCCACAGGTTTGCGCGATAGTTGATCATGTGTGGAGGCAGCGAATGGCTCTTGCCGTGGCGCGGCAGAAACGCGACGCCATGACCGGCGATTTCTCCGAGCGCGAGAACATCGCTCGGCGAACCGTACGGCGTCTCGACTTTGACCTCGTGCTTGTCTTCGAGCAGCGAGTAGAATCCCGAACCGCCGAAGATTCCGATTTCTGCGTGATTCTTCAATCGTTCTCCAAAAAATAGCCGACCTAGACGGCCGGCCCGCGCGGGTGGTGAGCAGGCGCTACGACCCTCTGAAATCGCTCGGCTTCAATGTTTCGATGTACTTTTTGAAGCGCGCCATATCTTCTTCCTCGGATTTCTTGTCGACCACGGCTTCTTCGAGGGCGATCTTGTCGGTGACGAAGATCGGCGCATCGCAGCGCAGCGCGACCGCGATGCAGTCGCTCGGACGCGCGTCGATCTCTTTGGTCTCGCCGTTGGTTTCGATCACCAGCTTGGCATAGAACGTGCTGTCGCGCATGTCGTGGATGACGATCTTCGTGAGTTTGGCGTCGACCCCGTCCATGACCGATTTCATGAGATCGTGCGTCAGCGGGCGAGGCGCCGATTGCCCCTCGAGCGCCATCGCGATGGCGGTTGCCTCGAACGGCCCGATCAAGATCGGCAGATAATGCTTGCCGTCCATGTCTTTGAGAATGACGACCGGGTCGTGCGTGAGCAAGTCGATGCCGAGTTTATCCACTTTCATCTGACGCATGACGCGTGCGGCCTCGCTTGTCCAGGAACGACGTTATAAGCCCTTCGGTTATAAAAATGGGGGTTCCTGGAAGGCCGTGGCCGGTCCCGATGGTAAAGAAGCAAGCTGGAATGTTCGCTTTGCTTCCTCCTATCAACGTCGACGATCTCGTCAATCGCGTCTGGGAATCCCTCATCGCGCTTGCGGTGGTGCTTATCGTATGGCGTATCGCCGTCATGGCGATCGATCGCCTATTCGCCAAGCGCTTTGCAGGGCGCTTCATGCCGCGCGCCATCACATTCGGCGCGCTGTTCAAATCGGCTGCGGCCGCCGTCGCCGTCATTGCTTTCATACTTGCGCTGCTCCATATCTGGGGCATGGACATCACGCCCGAACTGTGGTCGGCGGGAATCGTCACCGCGAGCTTGGCCTTCGGCGCCCAGTCCGTGGTGCGCGACATGTTAGCCGGCTTGATGTTCCTTTTCGAGGATGTCTACGAGATCGGCGATGCGGTCGAGATCACGACGACGGTCAACAGCGTCGTCGCGGGCACGGTTGAAAACTTGAGCTTGCGCCTGACGGTCATCACCGACCAAGGCGGGCGCCGGTACGCGATTCCCAACGGCAACATCCTGATAGTCGCCAACGCCAACAAGCTCGCGTACGGCGCGTCGCTCACCCTCACGCTGCCGCTCCGGCAGAATATCGATGCACAACGATCGCAGTTGGCCGAGATCGGCCGCGAGGCGGGCGCCGCAGCCGGCATCGACGCAACGGCGGTCAACGTCTACGTGGACGACGTCGGGCTCGACGCCGCGACTTTTCGCATAGACTTTCCCACGACGCGCACCGATGCCGCCGTTGTGCGGTCGCGAATTCGCGAACGCGTCATCGCGGCGGCGCAGTCGCGCGGTTGGCTTCCCGGCGGCGCGACCGCGAAGACCGCCGACGCATGAGCCTTTCTTGCGGAATCGTCGGACTGCCGAACGTCGGCAAGTCCACGCTCTTCAATGCGATCACGCGCGCGAGCGTTGCGGCGAGCAACTATCCATTTTGCACGATCGAGCCGAACGTCGGCATCGTGCCTGTGCCGGACAAACGTCTCGACGAGCTTGCGCGCATTTTCGTCAGCAAGCAGATCGTACCGGCCACAACCACATTCACGGACATCGCCGGACTCGTTCGCGGCGCATCGAAGGGCGAGGGGCTTGGCAACGCATTTCTATCGCACATCCGCGAAGTCGATGCGATCGCGATGGTCGTCCGTTGCTTCGATGACGACGATGTCGTCCACGTGGACGGCGCGCCGGACCCGCTGCGCGACATCGAGACCATCACCATCGAACTCGCGCTTGCCGACCTCGTCGGTGTGGAGAAAAAGCTCGACAAGGCGCGCCAGCGCGCCAAAGCGGAGCCGAAGTTCGCGCCCGAAGTAACCGCGTTGGAAAACCTGCGCGACGCATTGGACGCGGGCAAGGTCGCACGAGCGTTCGCCCATTCGGGGCTTGAGATGTCCCTCGCCAAGGAACTAACTTTGCTCACCGCAAAACCGACGCTCTACGTCGCGAACGTGGACGAGGCAGGCTCCAACGCTTCGGCGGAGCGCGTCGCTGCGGTGCAGCGCTACGCACAAGCCGAGGGGGCGCAATGTGTCGTCCTTTGCGCGAAGCTCGAGGCCGAGCTGGCCGATTTGCCTCCGGATGAGGCAGCGGCGTTTGCAAAGGAGCTGGGTCTAGAACAGAGCGGACTGGATAACCTGATTCTCGCCGCCTATCGCCTGCTAGACCTGATGACTTTTCTCACCGCGGGCGAAAAGGAGACTCGCGCGTGGACGATCGCGCGAGGCACCAAAGCGCCTCAGGCCGCAGGGACGATCCATAGCGACATCGAGCGCGGGTTCATCCGGGCGGAAATCGCGGCGTACGAGGACTTGGTTCGCCTGAAGGGTTTGCAGGCCGTGCGCGAAGCCGGTCTTCTTCGTTCCGAGGGACGCGAATACGTCATGCAAGAAGGCGATGTCGTCAACTTCCGGTTCAACGTCTAACGGCGTTTCACGCCGCACCAGGAGCAATGTTATGTCACCCACTGCTACCGCGCCCGCATCCAGCCACGACGGTCAGGTATCGGTTTTCGGCGAAGGCATCGCGTATTTCAACGAAGCCGCCGCAAAGCTCGAACTGAACGAGAACATGAAGCGCGTCCTCACGCATCCGTCGAGGCAGGTCATCATCTCCATCCCGTTCGCCCGCGACAACGGGTCGTTTGAAGTGTTCACGGGTTTTCGCGTGCAGTACAATTTCGCGCGCGGACCTGCAAAGGGCGGCGTTCGATTCCATCCCGGCGTGACGCTGGACGAAGTGACGGCACTCGCCTTTTGGATGACGTGGAAGTGCGCGGTCGTCGACTTGCCGTTCGGCGGCGCGAAAGGTGGCGTCACGTGTGACCCGGCCACGCTGTCGCCGGCGGAGAACGAGCGGCTCACGCGGCGGTACACGGCGGAGATCATCGAGATCATCGGTCCGGACAAAGACGTACCCGCTCCGGACGTCGGCACGAATCCCCAGACGATGGCATGGATGATGGATACCGTCTCGATGCACCTTCGCGGGTACACGCCCGGCGTCGTCACCGGCAAACCGCTCTGCGTCGGCGGATCGCGGGGCAGAGTCGAAGCCACCGGCCGCGGCGTGATGATCATGATCGAAGCGGCGCTCGAAAAGCAAGGCAAGTCGCTGAACGGCGCGACGGTCGCCGTTCAGGGTTTCGGCAATGTCGGTTCGATCTCGGCGAAGCTGCTGCACGAGCACGGCGCGAAAGTGGTCGCCATTAGCGACGCCTTCACGGGCGTCCATAATAAGGATGGGATCGACGTTGCGGCTGCCATCAGCCACGTGACCAATCCAACGAACGTCAAGCGCAGTCTGGAAGGCTTTGCGGGCGGCGACACCATCAGCAACACGCAATTGCTCGAACTTCCGTGCGACATTCTCGTGCCGGCAGCGCTCGAGAATCAGATCACGAAGAAGAACGTCAAGAATATCAAGGCACACCTCATCGCCGAAGGCGCGAACGGCCCCACGACCGCCGACGCGAATAAGATCCTGGCCGAAGGCGGCATCACGGTGATTCCGGACATCCTTGCCAATGCGGGCGGCGTGACCGTGTCGTACTTCGAGTGGGCGCAAGACCGGGCCGGTTACTATTGGAAGGAGAGCGAGGTCAACGAGCGGCTCAAGGACGTGCTGCGCGAGAACTTCGACGCGGTCTGGCAGACCGCAAAGGAACATGGCACGGATCTACGCACCGCCGCGTATATGGTGGCCATCCGGCGCGTCGCGGACAGCTACACCACCCGCGGCTTCTACGCATAATCTATCCGACTATCGTATTAGGGCAAGCGATGCTTGCCCTAGTACGGCTTGCCCTAGTACGGCTCGCCACAGTTCGGCTTGTCCTACTACTTACTATTTCGCGCCGTAGGTCGCTTCCAAGTACGGGATGATACGGTCGTCGTCGTCGATGACGACGTCGCCGTCGACCAAGACTGGAACTTCGGGCTGACCGGAAATCGCCAAAACCTCGCGGCGTTGCGAGTGAGGGATTGGAACTTCTATGCCTTCATATTCCAAGCCCAGCTTGTCGAGCACGCGCATGACCCGCACGCAGTAGCCGCACCAATCGGCTTTGTACAATTTCAGTTTGGGTCGCGGCGAATCCATCTAGGGTGAGGTGCGCTTCGGGGCGGCGCGAGCCCTTGGGGGCAAGGCGGCCGAGCAAGGCTCGAGGGACGCCGCGCTGCGCTTTTCTCGGTATATGAACTCGGGGAAAGGCACCGTCCGCACCGGAGTGGAAATTGAAGCAGGCGGGTAGCCACCCGCGACCGGTTGCCGGGGAATTTGAATGTTCGACCAGATTCCGGCTTCAAGCGAAGTGCTCACAGAACGACCGCGCATCCGCCGTCGTGTCATTGTCGCGCTCGTCCTCTTCGTTGTCGGCTCCGCTCTAGTCCACATCTCGTTCGGATCATCGGTCGCAGCGATGTCCTCATTTTGGCGCAATGCGGGTCCCGCCGATGAAGGCACAGTCTCTGTCGTGACGCTCTCACGCTCGATCCGCGATTATATTCGTCCGACCCCGACCCCCACGCCACCACCCATCGTTGCCAAACGCACCGTGCTGCATATCGCGCAATTGAAATATCGCGAACTGGGCGTTGCCGACCCGGCGCGGAGCCGAAGAACCACCTTGGCGCAACGCGTATCCCTTATCTCGATGCAGCGGCCGGAAAAAGCAAAGACGACTCCCGAAGATAGCGCGCCTCGGGTCGCCGCCACTGAAGTTCCATCGGTTTCGTCACATTCAGCCACGTCGGCCAGCGCCGACACCGGCGGAACCGGAAACGAACTCGCAAGCGCGATCGTCTGGGGCGACGATAATCCAGCGCACATCGTGCGGCTAGCCGGATTGCCGACTGGGCTTGCCTCCACGTCGCGGCCGGCGCGCGTCGAAGTCGAAGTCGGACCCGACGGCAACGTGATCAGCGTCTCGCTCGTGCAATCGTCCGGCGATTCGAACGTCGACGAAGCCGCGCTCGCCGCGGCCAAGCAATCGATGTACGCGCCGGCCACGCTCAACGGTCTGCCCGTGCACGGCACATGCACGGTCGACTTCAACACCGGCGAGGCCAGCTCGACCTGATCGCTCCCGGAACATCGACAGACGCGCTCGCGAAAGCGCAGATAATTTCTCATGCGCGCGAGCTTGGATTCGACCTCGTGGGCATCGCCGGGGCCGAGCCGTTCGACGTCGAGCGCCAGACGTTCGAGCGCCGAGCGGCCGCGGGTATGCTCGGTCAATGGAGCTATCCGCCCGATCGGATCGCGGTAATCGCCGATCCGCGCGCCTCTCTTCCTGGCGCTGCGTCGATCGTCTGCACCGCAACGTCGTATCTGACGGACGACGAACCGTACGACCCGTACGCGCCCGGCCTTCGAGGCGCGGTCTCTCGCCACTCATGGGGCCGCGACTATCACCGCGTCATCGGTGGGCGTTTGCGCGCGCTGGCGAGCTGGATCGAGGCGGAGTACAGCGGCGCGAAATGTCTGCCGTGCGTCGACACAGGTCCGCTCATCGACCGAGCGGCCGCGGTGCGCGCGGGCATCGGATGGTTCGGCAAGAATGCAAACGTGCTGACGAGAGAATACGGGTCGTGGGTCTTGCTCGGCGAGGTCATCACGACGCTATCACTGCCGGCCGATGCACCGCTTGCCAAAAATTGCGGCGAGTGCGTGACGTGCGTCGCCCGCTGTCCGACCGGCGCTATCGGACCCGACGGTGCGATAGACGCCCGCCGCTGCATATCGGACCTTACGCAGCTCAAGGCGCCCATACCGCGAGAGTTGCGCTCGGCGATCGGCAACCGCATTTGGGGATGCGACGATTGTCAGTCGGTCTGTCCGGTGAACGAGCGCAAAGAACGCGACGGAGCCGGTACGAGCACGACATTCGCACCGCTTTCCGATGTCGGCACATCTGTGGACTTACCCGCCGTGCTGCGCATGACCAAAGGCGAGTTCCGACGGTGGTTCGCGCCGACATCCATGGCCTGGCGCGGGAAAGCCGTGCTTCAGCGCAATGCGGCCGTCGCTCTCGGCAATTCGCGCGACCGGCGGGCTGTCGCTCCGCTCATCGAGGCGCTGCGTGACCGCAAGCCGCTCGTGCGCGGCCACGCCGCATGGGCGCTGGGCGAGCTTGGTGCGCAAAGCGGCGACTCCGGACGAGCTGCCCTCGAAGATCTGCGCGCGAAAGAACAAGTGACATGGGTGCGTGAAGAAGCAGAGTTCGCGCTTTCGCGGTTGAGCGCCGGTTAGAAATCACTGACCGGCGGCCGCGTCGATTTTCGCGGCGCCCGCGCGCAGTTCGACCGTCACAGTCCGGATCGGACGATCCGGCGCCGCATCGACGGAGATCGACCGAGCCTCGACGACGGCGAATTCTTCCGAGCAGTGCCAGACGGGTCCGGCGTGCGAGCGATGATCGGCCGCGGTGGATCCGCCGGCGATTCCAAACGCCCGGCGGGCTGCGAACCCGACATCGGTCGATGCAGCGAGCGAGATGATGCGCCGCTGCGCGACAGCCCAGGCATCCGCGCAGCGGGACCAACGATCATCGGCTGAAGCGATGGCCCCGTCGCAGGCCACGAGCGTCGGCTGGTGCGCCGAATCGATCAGCGCCACGAGGCGAGCCTTCTGCGCGGCCGCGTCCGCGCGCCCGGACGAGAGCAGCGCGCAGAAAACGATGACGTACCGCCCTTCGATCGGAAACGTGATCCGGAGCGCGCCACACGGCTCTCGCACCTGGCCGAAATCAAAACGTTCCATCGATCCAACGGCGAGCGTGCCCTTCCAAAGGAGCGCGAGGCCGGCGCTATCGTCCGCACTCCACGCTTGCGTGGCGGCGCGCATCGACCGCGGTCCTGCGAGCCGCGAAGCGCGCGCAGGCCCTATGCCGGTCAACGCCACGACGTCAGGCGCGTGCACGTCAAGTGCGGATTCGAGCTGGCTTCCAAGCGAACTCGCGTCGGCGGTGAGAATGCGGACTCGTTGCATGAATTCTTTCGTTTTAGCGGCGGTAGGGAAAGCCCCTTTGGGACAAAAAGCCCCGCCGCATGAATTTGGGCACACTAGAAATCACATTTTGCGGTCACGCGACATTCGCCATGCGATCGCCAAGCGGCAAACACATCATGGTCGACCCGTTTTTGGAGCAGAATCCGATGTGCCCGCCCAAGCTCAAGCGTCCAAGCGCGCTTGACGCGATCTTCGTCACGCACGGCCATTCCGATCACATCGCCGACGCTGTGCCGCTCGCGAAGCGTTTGAACTGCAAGGTCATCGCCATTCCCGAGACCGCCGCATGGCTTGGCGCTCAGGGCGTCGAGAACACCATCAACATGAACAAAGGCGGCACCGTCGATGTCGACGGCATCAAAGCCACAATGACGCACGCCGTGCATAGTTGCGGAATCCAGGGTGATGGGAACACAAGACTGTACGGCGGAGAGGCAGCCGGCTACGTCTTCACATTCGAAAACGGCATTCGCGTCTATCACGCGGGCGACACGGCCGTGTTCAGCGACATGAAGATCATCGCCGATCTTTACAGTCCGGATATCCTCATGCTGCCCATCGGCGGCTATTACACCATGGATCCGCTTCAGGCGGCCTATGCCGCTCGTCTGATGAGCGCGAAAGTCGTCGTACCCATGCACTACGGAACATTTCCGATGCTCACCGGCACGCCGGACCAACTGCGCGAATTGTCGGCCGACGTACCTGGGTTGCGCATCATCGATCTAAAACCAGGTCAGACCCTCACCGGAGAGCTCGCGATAAAGTAGGCGCCGCCCCCTCAAGTCACCTTGACGACGATCTTGAGGATGAGGCGCCCGATGGCTTCAGCCCGGTCCGCACTGTTGCTCAAATGGCGGTAGATCTCGCGGCGTTTGAGCGCCGTGGGCAGATCGGGATTGTCGAATAGCCGCGTGATCGTCCGTCGGTAGACATCCTCCACGCGATGTTCCGATTGGATCGCCGCGCGCGCGCCGTCGATAGCGCGCCGCGTTTCGTGCGGCAATGAAGTGACGGCATCGAGGATGTGGTTCGACGAATCCAACAAGATCGTGCCCATCTCGCCCATCTCCGGCGTGGCGCCGATGCCGAAGAGTTTGAGCTCGCGCGCGGCGTTGTTGAGATAGTCGAGCATGTCATCGATCGCCTCGCTCAGCGTATAGAGATCTCCTCGATCGATCGGTGTGACGAACGTGTCTTGCAGCGCGTCGATCATGTCGCGCAAGACCTTGTCGCCGCGATTTTCAATATCGTGGACTTGCTCGGAGAGACTGGCGTCGCCGGTCTCGATGTAACGCAGCAGCTTCGCGCTGGCTTCGCCGAGCAAGGCTGCGTGATCGTGCAACAAACCATAAAACCGGTCGGACTGCGCCGGACGAAATATGTTCGTGAGCCACATGACATCATCTCCCAAAAAGACGGAGCACCGTTGTCGCGAGCGCGCCTGCGCAGAGTGCCGTGGGCGCCGTGAGCACCCAGGAGCCGACGATCCTCATCACGGTCTGCCAATGCAGCGTCCGCAAATTGTCGCTCGCACCGACCCCGAAGATCGCGCTTGTCGCAGCCTGCGTAGAACTGACCGGCGCGCCGAATGCCGCGGCGCCGATCACGGTCGCTGCGGCCGCGAACTGGAACGCGAGTGCGTGCGGTGGGCGGATCGAGAACAGACGATTGCCGACCGTGCGCGCGATCCGGATCCCGCCGAGAATCATCCCGGTCGCAAACGTAGCCGCGGTGAGCGCGATCATCCAAAACGGCGTCGCAAACGACTGGCCGCCGGCCACGAGCACCGCAGCGGCGAAAAGCCCGACCGTCTTTTCCGCATCGTTAGCCCCGTAGCCAAGCGCTTGCAAGGCGATTGTACCCCATTGCAGCTGCATGATGCGATCGCCGGTCCGGCGCGAGACGAACGAAAGGATGAGCAAGACGACGGCATACACAAGTGCGCCGGCGACGAACCCCACGACCGGCGAGACGACCAGTGCGATAGCGACCTTTTCGACGCCGTGCCACTCAACCGCCGCCAATCCCGGACCCGCCCATATCGCTCCAACCATCGCACCGACCAAGGCCACCGATCCGCTCGTGGGCACGCTCGCATAGTACATGATGAGGCGCGTGACGATGCCCCCGGCGATGCCGGCGCCGAGCAGCGCCGAGCCGAGGTTCTGATAGTCGGCGATGCCGCCGGCGATCGTGCTCGCGACCGCGGTGCCGAAAACGATCGGACCGAAGAGCACACCCGCTGCGATGACGCACAGCGCTTGCCGCTGCGAAACGGTTCTGCTCGCCGCGGCCGCCGCCAGAAGATTGCCCCCGTCGCTCGCCCCCGAGATCAGGGTGTAGACGATGCCCAACGCGAGAAGGCCGGAAAAGACGGCGGGATGCGTGTGCCGATCCTCGTGCCTAGATGATGCGCTTGCCGAGCAGCGAGGCGATCAGGCCGACCGCAAAGCGCGCGGTCATGTTGTGGTCGTCGAGGGCTGGGTTGACCTCGGTGAGTTCCAACGAATGCGCAATGCCGCTATCTGCAAGCATCTCCATCGCGAGGTGCGCTTCGCGATAGGTGAGTCCGCCCGGTACGGGTGTGCCGGTTCCCGGCGCCATGGCCGGATCGACCGAGTCGATGTCGAGGCTTATGTGCGCGGTTCCGGCGCCGCGCCCGGCCGTCTCGATGGCGCGATCCATAACATGCGCCATGCCGTACCGGTCGATGTCGGTCATCGTGAACGTGCTCATCCCGCGCTCGCGGATGGCTCGGCGCTCGTGCAGATCGAGGTCGCGCAAGCCGATGAAAACGGTTCTCGACGGATCGACTGCCGGAGTATGGAAATCGGGATTGGGGAAGAGGTCGGGGGCATCGCCGAGCGCGGAGGCGAGCGACATCCCGTGCAGGTTTCCGGTCGGCGTGGAGTCCGGCGAGTTCATGTCCGCGTGCGCGTCGATCCAGATCAGACCTTGCGCGCCAAGGACGCGGGCGCAACCCGCCAAAGCGCCGGTCGCCAATGAGTGGTCGCCGCCCATCACCACCGGAAACGCGCCGCCGCGCAACGACGCTTCGACCGCCGCCGCGGTGTTCAGGCACATCTGCCGGATGGCGGCGACGTGACGCGGCAGGCCGGGACCGCCCAGATTTCGCTCTTCGGATTGCGGCACGACCACATTGCCGCAGTCGCGCACGTCGCAACCAATCGACTTGAGCTGCTCGAGAACGCCTGCGGCGCGAAGCGCGTCGGGACCCAGCCGGACGCCCCGCCGCCCTGCGCCGATATCAACGGGAACGCCGATCAAATCCACGCGTCTGCCGGCAAGTCCGGCCATGATTGAAGGCTCGCTTTCAGGACGAAGCCGGGAAGGACCGGAATATTGTCCTGAAGGCCGGGCAAATCCGCTCGATGTCCTTAAATATTCTTAAGAAATATTGGAAGGCAAGAGGCGGGTCCGCCGCGCAAACTCGCGCGTATCCCGGTTTCACTTTGTGCACTGTTATATGGAGCGTACGATGTCAAAGAATTTCATTCGATGGGCAGGTGTCACCGTCGCTATTATCTCGCTTTTTGCGTTCGCGACTCCGGCAGCGGCTGCCGACGATGCTGCGGTCACCGGCACGGTCGTCAACGAGACGACGGGTGCTCCGATCGCCGGCGCCCGGGTGGTGCTGTTGGCCAACGGAACGCCGCAAGTGAAGACTTCGGATGCGCAAGGGAAGTTTGCGTTCCAGGGCCTGGCAGCCGGCACGTACGACTTGCGCGCCTCGGCGGCGCAGTTCTTGCCGTACGACACCGCTCCGTTCGCATTGGCCGCCTCGCAGCAGTTCGATTTGGCCATGTTTCTCCAGCCGGCGAGCAGCGCGTCGATCAGTTCGCTCGGCCGCGTGACCGTCACAGGCCAACGGGTTTTGAATCATTCATCGGCGTCGAGCAGTGTGATATCGAGCCAGGCATTCGTGAATTCTGCCATTCCGCAGGTGCAAACCGCGCTCGAACAAGTCCCCGGCATCACCATCGAGCACTTCAACAACGGCTCCCCTGGCAATGTCGCGACGCTCACGATCAGGGGAGCTGGCGGCTTTGCCGGCACCAACAACACTGGCTACGAAGTTCTCGTTCTTCAGGATGGCCAGCCTATGCGCAATGGTGAATTCGGCGATTTCGACGTATCGACATTGACACCGGCGATATACAGCCGGGTCGAAGTTGTAAAGGGCGTTGGCGGCACGTCGCTGTTCGGAGCGAACACGATCGGCGGGACGGTGAATCTCGTCACGCGCGATCCGCTGAAAACCGAGGGTGGTGAGCTTCAACTTGGATTCAGCGGCTTCGGCACATCGGACTACAACTTCTCGGAGACCGATACGATCGGCCGATTTGGTTACCTGCTGGATTTTCACCAGTACGGCTCCGACGGATTCATCTCGCCGTCATACCGTGCCGACTTCGGCGCGCGTAAGAAAGGTCAGTTCGGATTCGTCACCAACCCGACGCTCGGCTTCAACGTGCGTTCGGGTCTGGGCAAAGTGCGCTACGATTTTTCAAATTCAACGTACGGCGTTCTCTCGGTTTCCGATGAATCCGACACGAGAGACGAGACGGGACTTTTGTCAAGCCCAAGCCCTGTTTGCTTCACAAATGATATTTCGTGCAAGCAAGACCCGGCCGGAAATACCTACTTTTTCGGCTTCCCCGGCAACTACGTTTGGAATCTGCAACCGAAATACTCGTTCGATCTCCACACTGCGCTTGCGGGCGGCAGCCTCGAACTGCGGACCTATCACCAGTGGCTCCGGCGCATCGTCGACGGCGAGAACCTCGCGACGCCAAATAGCAGCTTCAACGTCGGTTGCTGCTTCATCCAGTCGAGCGCCGATCGTCTGACCGGTCTCAGCGGCATTTGGACTCGCGATTTCGGCAACAACACGCTCGTGCTCGGCGTCGGCGGCAACGGCGACTATTATAATTTCGGCACGGCGGAGGACTTCGAAGATAAGTTTATCCCGACGTCAGCTATCAATTTCAACGGCCCCGGTAATGGGCAGGCGACCGAAATCGAGCGTACCATTCTCGTGCGCGACGACGTGGCGATTAGTCCGAAATTCGATTTGACGGCTGCGGGCTACTACAGCGACTATGATACGCTCAAGGTAAAGCGATTCGATCCGCGCCTAGCGGTCGTCAATAAGCCGAACAACGACACCGTCCTGCGCGCGTCGATCGGCACGGGATTTGCGGCGCCACGGTTGTCGGATCTCAATCCAACTCTCGATACGAATTCGTCAGATTCGGGTACCGCTTCGGGCTGTCCGCCACCACCGAATCAGTTTTGCGCGGCAGTGCAGGGGAATCCAAATCTCAAAGCAGAGACGGCGACTGGCGTCGATGTCGGATGGCAGCATTTGTTCGGCAACAGCAATATAGGGGTCGATCTATACCGCACAAATCTCTCGAACCACATCTTTACCGGTGCCTTTCCTGCGCCCCCGGGCCTTTGTTTTGATCCGTCCCCGACTCCGCCGACCTGCCCTGTCGGGTCGACGCCGATCCTCTTCATCCAACGTCCGATAAATCTCGCGGGTTCGGTATATAGCGGCATCGAGGCGAACGCGTCGCTTGCGTTGTCTCAAAACTTCGACTTCGAACCCTATTACAACATCCAAACAGCTTACCCGACCTCGGTAGACCGCCAGACCCAAGTCATCTTGGGTGACGTCGTCGACAACCAGCAATATCTGGGCATTCCGATCCACAAGGTTGGATGGCAGATCGCCTACCACAATCCCGCGCGCGCATATGCCACGATCGGCGCGGACTACTACGCACGCAACAATAGCCTCAACGTCCCGCCATTTTGGGTATACAACGGCTCGCTCAATATGCCCGTGGGAGATTCGACGGTTCACATCGGCTGGTCGAACATCACGAACACGAACGCCGGCATCTTTGAGAACTTCGAGAATGGCGTGCCGTATCCGGCGGCCGCCGGCTATACGGGCAGCTGTTTCGGCAAGGCGGGATTCGTGTGTACGAATGCCTACTCTCGCGCCCCGCACATGCTGACGATCACGTTCGACCACCGCTGGGGCTCGTTGCAGTAAGTCATCGCGAGGCTCCGGAAGGTCCGCTCATGCGGCATCTCTTAGCGTTGGCGGCGGCAGTGCTGCTCGCAGGTTGCTCCAGCGGCGGTTCCGGCGCGGGATCGCAATCGGGCACGCCTGCACGAAAGTTTGCGATGGTCACCGATGTGGGTGGACTCGGCGACAAGTCGTTCAATGACTCCGCAAATCGCGGACTGCAGATCGCGCAAAAGCAATTCGGCGCGCAGGTGACGGTTCTGCAGTCGCGCGCGGTCACCGACTACGAACCGAATCTCTCGACGTTGGCGGAGCAGGGCAACGGCCTCATCTTCGCCATCGGCTTTCTCATGCACGATTCGCTTAACGACGTGGCGCCGCGCTTTCCCAACACGCATTTTGCGATTGTCGATTCGGTTGTGGACCAGCCGAACGTCACCTCAATCACGTTCAAAGAGGAAGAGAGTTCGTTTCTGGCCGGCGTGATCGCCGGACTGACGACGAAAAAGGCTACGGTCGCCTTTCTCGGCGGCATCGAATCGCCGCTCATTGAGAAATTTCAGGCGGGCTTTGCCGCGGGCGTGGTGTCGGTCAATCCGCGCGTCGCCGTCCTTGTGAAATATACCGGTTCGTTCGATGACGTCGCAACGGGCAAGGAATACGCGAGTGTGCTCTACGATCAAGGCGCAGACATCATCTACGTCGCTGCGGGCAAGTGCGGCCTCGGGGCGATCGACGAAGCGAGATCGCGGCCGGCCGGCGACTACATCATCGGTGTGGACTCGGACCAAGACGCGCTGGCGCCGGGCAAAGTGTTGACAAGCGCGCTCAAACATGTCGACAACGCCGTGCTCGCGCTTGCCAAGGATGCGGTCCGCGGAACGATTCCCGGCGGCACGCTCGTCTTCGGTCTTAAGGACGGCGGCGTCGGCCTCACCGAAATGAAGTACTCAAAGCAACTGCTCCCCAAAGGCGCGCTCGCGACCGAAGCGGCGTACGAAAAATTGATCGTGTCCGGGAAGCTTGTGATCCCATCCACGCTCGCGCAATTGAAGACGTTCGTTCCGTTGCATCCGGCCGCGACGAGGTGATCGCAGGCGAGCCGCCCGGCGCGGTCTTCGGCCTAGCGGCTCGCGGCATCACCAAGCGCTTCGGCGATCTTGTAGCGGTCGACCGCGTAGATTTCGATGTGCGTGCTGGCGAAGTGCACGCGCTGATCGGCGAGAACGGCGCCGGCAAGAGCACCCTGATGAGCGTGCTCTACGGGTTGTTGCAACCGGACGGCGGCGCTATCGTGCTGCACGGCCGCGAGACGCGTTTTGCTTCGTGCGCCGACGCGATGCGCGCCGGCATCGGCATGGTCTTCCAGCACTTCCTCCTCATCGATCGATTCACGGTCGCCGAGAACGTGCTGCTCGGCCGCGAGCCCGGCCGTGCGGGTTTCATCGACACAGCCGCCGCGCGGTCCGAGGTCGCGTCGCTCGCGCAAAAATACCAGTTTGCACTGGACTCCTCGGCGCGCGTGGAATCGCTGAGCGTCGGCGCCCGCCAACAAGTCGAATTGCTCAAAGTGCTGGAGCGCGACGCCCGGATCGTCATTCTCGACGAGCCGACGGCCGCTCTCTCGCCGGCTGAAGCAAATGCATTGTTCGTGGTCGTGCGGCGCTTGCGAGACGAAGGCCGCGCGGTCATCTTGATCGCGCACAAGCTCAAGGAAGTATTGGCGCTCGCCGATCGCGTCACCGTGCTGCGTCACGGCAAAGTGACCGGGTCGTTGCCGATAGCGGACGCGAATGCGAACACACTTGCGGCGATGATGGTGGGACGTGCGATCGATCTCAACGCGCGCGAACCGCGCAGAACGACGCCTGGCGATGTCGCGCTGTCCGTCCGCGGGCTCTGCGCCGCGCGCGACGACGGCGCGCCGGCGGTGCGCGACGCCGCCATCGACGTCCGTGCGGGCGAGATAATCGGTGTTGCCGGCGTCGAAGGCAACGGACAATTGGAGTTCGCCGAGGCGCTCTACGGATTGCGGAGCGTGTCGGCCGGCAGCATCTCACTTGACGGCGCCGACATCACTTCCCGTTCCGCCGCCGAACGTCGCGCCGCCGGCATGCGCTACGTTCCCGCGGACCGCCAACGGGAAGGCCTGGTCCTCGACTTCGATACGGTTGAAAACGCTTTGCTCGGTGACCAGCGGCGCACGCGCGTGGGCGCGGCGGTGAACCTGCGCCTCGGTCGTGAGCGCGCCGATGCGATCGACGCGCGCTACGCGCTGGCCGGCTACGATCCGGTCCGGCCGGCGCGCGCCTATTCCGGCGGCACGCAACAAAAACTGATCATCGGCCGCGAGATGACCGACGAAGCGCACGCGCTGATCTGCGTCGCGCCTACCCGGGGCATCGACATCGGCGCGGCTGCAACCATCCACCGACAGCTTCGCGGAGTCCGCGATCGCGGAGCGTGCGTCGTGCTCGTATCGTACGACTTGGATGAGATCCGCGCGTTGTCAGATCGGATCATCGTGTTCAGCGAAGGCCGGATCAGCGGCGTCGTCATGCCGGAGTTGGCGGACGATATCACGATGGGCAATCTCATGTCTGGCGCCGCTTCGAATGGCTGACGCGCTGCGCAGAGCCGGGGGTCCGCTCACCGCTCTCGCCGCGGCGCTCGCGTTGTCATCGTTGATCATGCTTGCTTTTCATGCCAACCCTCTGCAAGCGCTCGCGGCGTTGTTCCAAGGCGCGTTCGGGTCGGAGCAAGGCGTCGCCGAGACGTTGGTGCAGACCACCGCCCTTCTATTCGCCGGCCTGGGCGTGGCAATCGCATTTCGCGCCGGCTTGCTCAACATCGGCGCCGAAGGCCAACTCGCGGCAGGCGGTTTGTGCACGGCTGTTGCCGGCGCTTCGCTCCATCTCAACGCGCTGTTTGAAGTACCGCTGTGTCTCATCGCGGGCGCCGCCGGCGGTGCGATTTGGGGCGGCATCGCTGGCTTCTTGCGCGCGCGATTCGGCGCAAGCGAAGTGATCACGACGATCATGCTCAACTACGTCGCGTTCTTAGGCTCCAGTTATCTCGTCAGTGGCCCATTGCGCGGAGATGCCAACGCGCCCGAGACCGCGCCGATCTCGGCCAGCGCGGTGTTGCCGCCGCTTCTTGCGGACACCCGGCTGACGGCAGCGTTGCCCGTCGCTCTCGCGCTCGCATGTGCGCTCGCGTGGTGGCTGCGCCGGTCGGTCGCCGGCTACGAGCTTCGTGCCGTCGGCAGCGCGGAGCGCGCAGCGCGCTACGCCGGCGTGGACGCCGGGCGCGTCATCGTGCAAGCCATGGCGCTGAGCGGCGCGCTCGCCGGTTTGGCGGGTGCGACCGAGGTGCTTGGCCTGTTGCATCGCTTCAATGCCGGGCTCTCGCCCGGGTACGGATTCACGTCGATCGCCGTCGCGTTGCTCGGCGGTTCCGACCCGATCGGCGTCATCTTCAGCGCGTTCTTCTTCGGCGCGCTGCAAAATGGCGCGCTCGCGATGCAAGCGCTCGCCGGCGTGCCGAAAGATCTAGTGTCCGTCGTGGAAGGCTTGGTCATCCTCTTCATGGCAGCGCGCTGGTTCTCGAAAGGGCGCACGTGCCTGCGCCGTCCGGCAGTGGCGGCGGACGCGCCATGATGTCGCCAGGGATTCTCGCCGCTGCCGTCGTCAAAGTTCTGCCCAAGAAAGCGACGCCGCTGGTTTTCGCCGCGCTCGGCGGAGTGCTTTCGGAAAATGCCGGCATCGTCAACATCGCGCTCGAGGGCATCATGGCGGGCGGCGCGTTCGCCGCGGTCGCGACGTCGTACTACACGCACAGCGTCGCGCTCGCACTGGCCAGTGCGCTGGTCACGGGCGCACTGCTGGCTCTCGTGCTGGCGTACTTCGCCATCGCTCAACGTGCCGACCAGATCATCGTGGGCATGGCCATCAACATCTTCGCGATCGGCGGCACGGCCTATCTCGTGTCGGCCGTCTTCGGCCAGCCCGGCGCTTCGCCTCAAGTAGCGGGTCTGCGCGATGAATCGGCGTTGACGTGGGCCGCCGCCGCGATCGTGGTGGCGCTGCACGTGTTCTTGTACCGCACGCGCGCCGGCACGCATCTTCGCGCGGTCGGCGAGGAGCCGCGCGCCGCGGCGACCGCGGGCATCAACGTCGCGGCATATCGCTACGGAGCTACCATGGCCGGCGGAGCGCTCGCCGCCCTGGGTGGCGCTTACCTATCCGTGGGCGAGACCGATATTTATTCCGACGGCATGGTGGCCGGACGGGGCTTCATCGCGCTCGCCGCGGTAATTTTCGGCAAGTGGACGCCCTTCGGCGCCGCCGGAGCCTGCGTGTTCTTCGCGTTCTTCTCCGGCCTGCAGATCGTGCTGCAGGGCGCGAACGTGCCGGCGCAACTGCTCGAAATGCTGCCCTACCTGCTGACGATCGTCGCGATCGCCGGCTTCATCGGCCGAGCGCGCCCGCCGGCCTCGGATGGCGTGGTGTACGAACCATGAACGATAGTGCGGGAGGGCCATTATTGCGACGATACCCTATCATGATGTTGGTCAGCCGGATATTCAGCGCCGCGATGGCCTGCGCATTTTTGACTGTCTCAAACGTCGACCGTGCCGCGACGGCCGCGCTGCCCGAGAAGACTTCCGACTCGACGCTTGCCGCGTTGGCGCCCAAACTCGAACGGCTTGCCGTACACATGCCCGGCATCGTCGCGCTTTCGATAGCGGACCTCGACGGCGGCCACGAAATCGCGATCAACGGCGACGACAACCTGCCCGCCGCGAGCACGATAAAGATACCGGTGATGGTCGAGGTATTTCGGCAAATCGCGCAAGGCCGTTTCACGCAGGCGACCACGCTCGCGTTGACCGACGGCGACCGCGACTGCGGCTACGGCAGCCTCTGCGACGCGCGGTGGGGCACACGCTACAGCATCAGCACACTTTTATCGCTGATGATCACGCGCAGCGATAATACCGCCGCCAACATGCTGATCCGCAAAGTAGGCAGGCAAAACGTCAACGCGACTATGGCGGGACTTGGTTTGGTCCAGACGCGGCTCGGCGACAGCATCCGTTCGGACGGCGATATCCGCGAGCTTCGCACGACCACGAACGAGATGATGCAGCTGCTCATCATGATCGCCGGCCACGAAATCGTCAACGATCGGGCATGTGACGAGATGCTTGCGATCCTCATGGGCCAGCGCCATAACGAGCTTTTGCCGAAGTATCTCCCGAAAGGGCTGGCCATCGCGCACAAGACCGGCACGCTCCACGACACGCTCAACGACGTCGGCATCGTCTACCTCGACGGCGCACCGTATGTCTTCTGCGCGTTCGCCACGCATTTGACGGATCTCGACGATGGCGAACGATTTATCCGCGCCGCGTCGAGACTGACCTACCAGGCATTCGCGTCGGAAGCGTCCACCCGACGCAGGTGAGAGTTCGCATCTCCGCCGGTCGAACATGTGTGTGTGACGTCCGTCACAACCTGCGCTTACTTCCCGTGAGGTCCTGCCCAACGCGCTTTTGCACGATATTCATTATATAGGACCTCCGTGCGAATAGTCATGCGCGCAATGACGACGCACACCGCGATGGTACGACGCCAGTTTTTTGAGCACGAACGTGGCCGCAGCCGGACGGCAACATGCGACGAAGCCCGAGCGATGGCGCTACGTTGCCCGGCGAATCTTGCACGTGTTCCTGGCGCTCGCCGGAATCGCACTGATTCTCGCATTTCCGCCGATATTCGATATCCGCGCAGGCACGATCGTCGCTGTGGCGATCATCGCGGGGTTTCTCGTATTCGTCGAACGATCGCAGACCGCGGCCGGCTCGACGGTAGCGCCGCTCACCGCGATCATGACCGCATCCGCGGTGACGTTCGGACCGTGGGCGCTGGTCATCGGGTTCGTCGCGGCGGTGACGATCCAAGTGCATCGTCTTCGCACGAAGGAAATCACGAACGCATTCGCCCCGTTCCTCATCGCCTGTCAGGCCGGCGCTGCCACGATCAGCACATACGCGATGTTGGCGACGTGGGCGACGGTCCAAGATCTCATCGTCCGATGGCCTCTTGCGACCGGGCTCTTCTCGTTCGTCGGCGTCATCGCCGTCGGCTTCGCCTGGCAGACGTCGTTCAATCTCATGGTCGCATTCGAACACAAGATCGCGGGCGGGTCGTTCCCGGTGCTGGCCCTCGTGCGGCCGGGTCTTGTGGCATCGCTCTACGCGTACATGCTCGTCGCGATGTTCAACTTCGGCGGCATTTTCGCGGCCGCGCTCTTCTACGTCGTCGTCGCGCAATTCAATCTGATAGAACAAACGCTTGGCACGTCAGTCCGCTTGCTGAAGCTCGATCGAGCGCAAGAGCAGGCCACCACGCTCGCGCGCGACCTTTCGCACCTGCTCGACGCCGAAAACGTCGAGTTCGGGAGCGAGGTGCAGAACATCGCCCAAATGATCGCGCGTAAGGTCGGCATGAGCCGGCGAGAAGTGACGATGGTGGGCCTGGCGGCAGAATTGCACGAGATCGGGAAGTGCCGGTTGGCGGTGCGGGTGCGGACGAACGCCGGCCTCAATCAAGCCGAGCTCTCACAGAATCTCACATATCCGCGCCTCGGGGCGGTGATGATCCGAAGCACCGATGCACTGCTGCCGAGAGAGATCGCGGACTGGATCGAGTTCCACCGCGAACATTTCGATGGAACCGGCGGGCCGCGAGGATTGCGCGGCAATGCGATCCCGATCGCTTCCCGCATCATCGCGATCGCGCGCCAGTACGTGGCGATGCTCACGGGCTACGATGGCGTGGAGATGACCAATAAAGAAACAGCGCTCGCGCGCCTGGCTGCAGGCGGCGGAGCGCTGTATGACCCCGAACTAGTTGAGTTGTTGGAACAACGCTTAGGGCTTGTTGGCGCCAAAGACTCCGGTGTCATGCGGGGTAACGCCGAAGACGCCAGTGTCGAGCGTGTGCATGAAGTGGCCGATGCTGGCTAGTACGCCGCCCATGTTGTTGATGACGTTTAACAGAACGCCGCCGAATTCATGAAGATGCATTATTAGTAGTCCTTTTCCAGTGATTCGCTCGCGAGCTCAGGATCTTTTTGACATCCGCTTCTGGGATAAGTTCACAAGATCGCCGGCCCACGGCTATCCCGAAACTTGCCCACGGACCCGGTTTTCACAGAAGCCGCCCCACTGATTCAAGTGGTACGATTCCTTGCGCCGTGAAATTGCCGGCTCAACGATCCTCAAGAAACTTCGCTGTTCGAATCAATCTGTGTCGACAGAGCGCCCGATTCGTACATCGATGATCCGGGGCCAGCAAGTGACCCCCGTCACACATAGTATTATAGCCTATGTTCGGCTGATCGAATATTAATTATTAAGAACTACCTAGTATCCACGATGCGGAATTGCGTTGTTCCGTGTTAGGCGCGGCCTGCGACGAGCGTCGGGAAGCAAGGCGTGACCCATTTGCGGTACTTCTCTAGCTTGCCGAGTGACGCATCGCGGTAGACATCGGACAGTGCGGCGGCGATTCGGCCGACGGATCCCGTTCCGATTTGCCGGCGGTCCACTTCGACGACCGGACCAACGCCGACCGCGGTGCCCGAGAAGAATATCTCATCCGCTGCGTATAGTTCGCTCCGGTCGATGCTGCGCTCGACGACATCGATGCCGAGTTCGGCACGACAAAGTTCCATGAGCGTTTCGCGCGTGATGCCTTCGAGGATGCTGTCGGTGACGGGCGGCGTGAAGACGACGCCGTTGCGCACGACGAAGATGTTCTCTGCGCTGCCTTCGGAGACGTGGCCATCTCCTGAGAGCAAGATAGCCTCGTCGAAGCCGTTCGTCACGGCTTCTGTTTTGGCGAGCGCGGAGCTGACGTAGACGCCCGTGAGCTTGGCCCGCGCGGGTGCGCTGTTGTCATCGATGCGCCGCCACGATGCGACGCAGACCTTCAAACCTTGCGTCGCGTCGAAGTACGACGTATGCGGCACGGCGACGATGGCAAAATCATCCTTGACGTTGTGCAGGCGGACGCCGATCTCTTCGGCCGCTTTGAACGCGATCGGCCGCACGTAGACGTCTTGCCGGTAATCGTTGAGCCGCGCGAGCTCCAACGTGTGATCGCACAGCGCCTTCGTGTTGGCGGGCAATTTGATGAGAAGAAGGTTGGCCGAAGCGCGCATGCGATCGTAGTGTTCGGCGAGCCTGAAGAAATACAGCTGCTTTTCCTCGGCGTTCCAATAACCCCGGATGCCCTCGAAACAGCCGGTGCCGTAATTGAGTCCGTGGGTGAGCAGGCCGACCTTCGCGTCGCGATAGGCCTTGTATTTGCCGCCGTGATAGATCTGAACGTCACCGAGGTCCATGCGAAGTCGCGCTCCCTTTGTCGTCTTTACGTCTTGATGAAGCGGTTGACAGTGGCGATCAATTCGTCAACGCGTTCTTGCCCTGTGTCGGCTTTCAGCGAATCGCGAACGCAGCCTTCGATGTGCTCTTGTAAGAGCACCATCCCAAGACTTTCGAGCGCGGATCGGGCCGATGCTATCTGCGTGAGAATATCGATGCAATACTCGTCGGACTCGACCATGCGCGCGAGACCACGGACTTGGCCTTCTATCTTGTGCAATCGCGAAACGAGCGCGGTCTTGTCTTTGAAGTACGGGTGCGCCACTATCGATCTGCTCCTGGGCGGTTGGGGTATACCCCATGCTGCCGCAGCCTCATGGTACGCCTGTGGTCCGCGACTGTAAAGACATATTGACGTTCCAAAAGTCCCGATGTATTATAGGGGTAGGGGGTATATTACCGTCCAAACGTCGAGCCTCCTCCACGCAAAACTCCAATGAATGATCAGGTGCGCTCGAAGGCCGACGCGAGCGCCGACTTCGCCATTTACGGCATGACGTGCGCATCGTGCGTCGCATCGATTGAAAGCCGTCTCGCGCGCGAACCGGGAGTGGTTCGCGCCGCCGTCAACCTCGGTACCGAACGCGCCAGCGTGCGTTACGATCCGGACGTCGCGTCGCCCACGACGATCGCGGCGGCGGTGACCGACGCGGGGTATCGCGCGGCCGCCCTTTCTGATGCGAACAGCGGTCAATCCCAACGCGAAGCTCAGGACCGCGAAGCAAAAGCGGCGTGGTGGTGGTTCGCGGCGGCAGCGCTGCCGGCGGCGTTCATCTTGCTCCTCTCGATGGTCTTCATGGGCGTGCCGGGCCGCGATTGGTGGATGCTCGCAGCGGCCACGCCGGTGCAATTCGTCGCCGGTGCACGCTACTACCGAAGCGCGCTCGCTGCGTTGCGTCAGGGCAGCGCCAATATGGATACTTTGGTCGCGCTCGGCACAAGTGCGGCCTACTTCTACTCGCTGGTGAACTTGATCCGCGGCAGCGGCGACGTGTTCTTCGAGACTTCCGCCTTGCTTATCACGTTCGTCTTGCTCGGAAAAGCTCTCGAGATCAATGCGAAGACGCGGGCTGGCGATGCGATTCGCGCGCTCCTGCATCTCGCGCCCAAGCGCGCGCGCGTGGTGCGCGGCGAATCGGAAGTCGAGATCGACGCCGCTGCCGTTCTAGCAGGCGATGAAGTCATCGTGCGCCCGGGCGAATCGTTCGCGGTCGACGGCATTGTGACCGACGGCGCATCGTCCGCCGACGAAGCGCTCATGACGGGCGAGAGCATGCCGCGCGCCAAGCGCCCAGGCGACCCGGTCTACGCCGGAACGGTCAATCTGGACGGAGCGCTGCGCTTTCGCGCGACCAAGGTCGGGAGCGCCACGGCGCTCGCATCGATCGTGCGCATGGTGGACGAGGCGCAGATGGCAAAGGCGCCGGTTCAGCGATTCGCGGACGCGGTCTCGGCGGTCTTCGTTCCGGTGGTCATCGTCATCGCAGCGCTGACGTTTCTCGTCTGGTTCTTCACCTTGCACGCCACCCTTGAGTTCGCAGTCATGGCGGCGGTCAGCGTCGTCGTGATCGCCTGTCCGTGCGCGCTCGGCCTCGCGACGCCGACGGCGCTGATGGTTGGTTTGGGGCGCGGCGCCGCAGCCGGGATTCTTATCCGCGACGGTGCCGCGCTCGAAGCGGCGGGCCGGCTCGACACGGTATTGCTCGACAAGACCGGCACGTTGACTGAAGGCAAGCCCGAGGTCACCGCTTCGATCGCATTGGCGGGCGCCGATATCGACGCGTCACTGGCAGACGCCGCGGCGGTGGAGGCGCTTTCCGAGCATCCGGTCGCGCGTGCGATCGTGAACGAGGCTCGCCGGCGCGGGTGCGCGCGAGCGGCGTTGGACGCCGTGACGCTCTTCCACTCCGAAGCGGGTCGCGGCGTGCGGGGCCGGATTCGAGGCGCGAACATCCTCGTCGGAAGTCCGAACTTCGTGGCGTCGTACGGCGTGAAGGTGGCGCCGGAGGCGCTCGCGGCGTTACCACCGGAAGCCACAGTGGTGATCGCAGCGCGAGACCAGCGCGCGATCGCCGCGTTCGCCGTCAGCGACCGAGCGAAAGCCGGCGCCGCCGCAGCGATCGATCGTCTGCGCGCACTTGGCGTATCGGTAGCGATGGTCACCGGCGACAATGTCCTCACAGCACGCGCGGTGGCCGATTCGGTCGGCATCAGCGACGTCCGGGCGGGCGTGACGCCATCCGGAAAGGCCGACGCGGTCCGGTCGCTGCAGCGCGAGGGCCACAAGGTGGCGCTCGTCGGCGACGGCATCAACGACGCGCCCGCGCTCGTTGTCGCGGACGTCGGCATCGCACTCGGCAGCGGCGCGGACGCGGCCGCCCAAGCGGGTTCTATCGTGCTCGTCAGCAACGACCTGCTCGACGTTTCGCGCGCGTTGCGTCTCGCGCGCGCGACGTATCGTACGATCAAAAACGGCTTGTTCTGGGCGCTTGCCTACAACGTGCTCGGAATTCCGATCGCGGCCGGCGTGCTCTTTCCGGTCACGCATGCTATGCTCAGGCCCGAGTTCGCGGGGCTCGCCATGGCCTTGTCATCCGTCTCCGTCGTTCTCAACGCGCTCACGCTGAAGCGCGCACCGATCGAGTGACCACCCTCCGGCGCTTATGGGCCGCACGGCCGCAGGACATTTTGCTTTGTCATGCAAAGTGAGGGCGCATGGAAGTCGAACGAGCGTTAGCCGATCTCGCTGAAGTCCGCGACCGGCTGGCATCGTGCCAACAGTTCCGCGGGTATTCGGGCCCGGCCGCCTCATTCAGCGGCATCGGTGCGATCGCCGCAGGCCTCGTGCAGCTGATCGTCGCGCCGTATCCGGTCACAAGCGCACAAATCCAGGCGTATTTTCTCATCTGGAGCGTCTGCCTCGGCGTCGCGCTCGCCGCGAACTACGGGGCGCTCGCGATATGGTACGCGCGCACTGCTGGATTGCAAGAGCGCAGCCAGACGCGCACCGCGGGCTTGAGCATCTTGCCGGCCGTCGTGCTCGGGGCGATCTTGAGCGCGTCGCTCTCGCTCCACGGCATGTACTGGATGTTGCCGGGAGTCTGGTATGCGTGCTACGCGGTCGGTCTGTTCGCATCGCGCGCGATGGTTCCGCGTCAGGTCGCGGCAGCCGGCATTTTATTCGCGATCGCCGGTGCCGCGCTCTTGCTCGTGCCGGATCAATCGCTGCCGTTGTCGTGGTGGGTGATGCCGCTCGGATTCGGCGTTATGCAGACCTACATCGGTTGGATATTAGCTCGCGAAGAGGAGTCTCCCGTAACCGCATGAGCGCGAAGAAAGCAACCAAGAAATCCGGCGGCTCGCAATCCGCCGAGGCGCCGTTCGCCTATGCCGGGCTCGAGCGGATATTCCACGAGCGCGGCCGGCTCGCGGTCTGCACGTGTCTCATCGCGCATCCGGAAGGCATGAGTTTCACTGAGTTGCAGGTCGCCTGCGGCCTGACCGACGGCAATCTCAGCCGTCATCTTCGCGCACTCGCGGATATGGACATCGTCTCGATCGTGCGGCTCACAGGTCCGGGCAGGCCGACGAGCGTCTGCCGCATCACGAAGGGCGGCCGTGCCCGCTTTCTCGCCTACGTGGATGAATTGGAGTCGGTCGTGCGCGACGTGCACGACCGCGCGGAAGACGCGCAACGTGAATCGCGAAGCCGTGCCATGCCGCGATTGGCGACCACATAGCATGATCATCCGCAAAACGGCGAGCGCCGCGGCCGAAGCCGCACCGCAGACATCGCCTCGTCACATCGCGATCATCATGGATGGCAATCGCCGCTGGGCGCGCGAACGGAGCTTGCCGCTCGTCGAGGGTTACCGCCGCGGGATCATCTCGCTGCGCGAGGTGACGCGCGCATGCAGCGAGCTGCACGTGCCGTACCTGACCGTCTACGGGTTTTCGACTGAGAACTGGAAGCGCGACGATGCGGAGCTCTCCATTCTCTTCGAATTGTGCTGTGCGTTCGCGCGCAAAGAACTCGCAGGACTCGTGCGCGAAAATGTGCGCGTGCAGCTCATCGGGCATCCGGAGGAGTTGCCGCCTGCCGCACGTCGAGCGCTCGCCGATCTGGTCGACAAGACGCGCGCCAACACCGGCACGATTTTGAACCTCGCGGTCAACTACAGCGCACGTGCGGAGTTGGGCGATGCCGCTCGCGCTCTAGCCGCGGATGTCGCATCGGGAGCCGTCGCGCCGTCTGCTGTCGACGAAGACACGATCGGCCGCTACCTTCATACTCGCGGCATGCCGGATCCCGATCTGCTCATCCGGCCGGGCGGCGAAGCGCGTCTGTCCAATTTCCTGCTCTATCAGCTCGCGTACACCGAGCTTTGGTTGACCGACGTCTATTGGCCCGATTTCACGCGCGAAACTTTCTCGCTCGCGATCGCCGATTTTGCCCGACGCGCACGCCGTTACGGCGGCGCGTAGACTGTAAGCCGCACTGCCCGATTGATCGCAGATTTTCATCTCCATAGCAATCACAGCGACGGCGAGCTCTCGCCTTCGGCGCTTGTGGACGTGGTCGCCGACGCGGGGGTCGCGATCATGGCGCTCACCGACCACGATACGACGTCGGGCCACGCTCAAGCGCAAGCGCGCTGCAGACAGCGCGGAATCGCGTTCGTTCGCGGCATCGAAATGACGACGTATGCGATGGACCGCGTCATACATGTCTTGGGTCTTGGGGTGCGGACGCACAACGAAGGGCTCGTCAGAGCGGGCGAAACCGCACGCGCCAACTTCGCGCAAAACCAGAAAACTTGGGTGGACGCGCTCGCAGCACAGGGTGCCACCGTTTGGTGGCAGCGCGACTTTCCCGACGGCGCCGTGCGGCTGCCGGTCCTCATCGAACGACTGTGCCAGCGAGGCTTCGAAGGCGGCGACCCTCAGCGCGTGCACGCTGCGTTCCGGGCGTATTTTCGCGCGCTGCCGGGCAAGGCATACGCCCCGCTTCCTTCACCACGCGCGGCGGCCGATACGATCCGCGCCGCCGGCGGGATCGCGATACTCGCGCATCCGTACAGGATCGCAGAAGATGCTTCGTGGCACGAGATCCTTGACGGCATGGACGGCATCGAAGCGATGTATGCGACGTATCTGCCGGCGCAGCGCGAATCGCTGCTCGAAATCGCGCGGGCCAATAGCTTACTATATTCTTGCGGCAGCGACTACCATGGCCATTTCTTCGGCAAGTACCAAAATCCGAAATTCGAAGCGCCGCCCGAGCTGCTCGCACGCCTCCGCGCGTCTTGATGGTCACCGTTCTGTAGGAGGGTGAGCAACGCTCACCCCATTTTTATTTGAAAAAAAAACGGGGCAAGCGATGCTTGCCCTAGTACAATGGCCCTCCTACAGATTTGATGACTTCGAGCGCTTGGCTTTCACGAACTTCAGCACGTCGGAAAGCCGCCGCGTGTTGAGCACGTCGGCGCGGGTCAGGCCGGCTTTGCGGGCGGTGCCGACGCCGAAGTGCATATGATCGAGCATCTCGACGCTATGCGCGTCGGTGTCGATCGATATCGTGCAGCCCATCTCTTTCGCACGGCGCGCCATCGCAGCGTTGAGGTCGAGCCGTTTCGGATTGGCGTTGATCTCCATCGCGGTGCCGCTTTGAGCGGCGGCGCGGAACACCGCTTCTTGATCGAATTCGTATCCGGCGCGCTTTTCGATGAGGGCGCCGGTCGGATGCCCGATGATATTGACGAACGGATTGCGGATGGCGCGGATCAGGCGCTCCGTCTGCTCCGCTTTGGAACGCGTGAACGCGGAGTGGATCGAGGCGACGACGATGTCGAGTTCCGCAAGGATCTCGTCGGGCCAATCCAGCGATCCGTCTGCGCGGATATCGACCTCGGACGAGCAGAGCAGGCGGACGCCGAATTGGTCGCGGGCTTTCTTTATCTCGGCGATCTGCGCGTGAAGACGCTCGGCATTGAGGCCGTTCGCCACTGCACGCCCCGGCGAATGATCGGAGATCGATAGATATTCTCGTTTGCGTTCGGCGGCCGCGCGCGCCATCTGCTCGATGCTGCGCGTTCCGTCGCTCCATGTGGTGTGATCGTGCAGATCGCCGCGGATGTCGTCGAGCGTGACGAGCTGCGGCAATGAATGTTTCTTCGCGAGGTCGATCTCGTCCAATCCCACGCGCAGCTCGGGCGGGATGTATTGGAGATCCAGCGCCGCGTAGACGTCCTCTTCGCTCTGCATCGTCCGGATTTTACCGGTGGCGATCTCTTCGACGCCGTATTCGCTCACTTTGAGGCCGCGCGCCTTAGCAAGCTCGCGCAACTGGACGTTGTGCTCTTTGTTGCCGGTGAAATGTTGAAGCAAATTGCCGAAGCACTCGTGCGCCACCACCCGGCAGTCGATCGAGATACCGGGGGCGGCCCACACCGTCGCTTTCGTGTCGCCGAGACCTGCGACGCGCTCCACCATCGGCAGGGCGGCAAAGAACGCCAGCGCCTCGCTGGGAGTCGAACTCGTGCAGATGATGTCGAGATCGCCGACCGTAGGTTCCATGCGCCGCAACGAACCGGCAGCGGTGACGTTCTTCGCTAACCCGCTTTCGGCGAGCGCCGCCACCACCGACTGCGCGATGGGCCACGCGTCGCCCAGGCGCATGCGTTTTGTCCTTTGCGCCAGTTGGGCCAGCGCCGTGCGCAGATTCTCGATGCCTTTGGCGCCGAGCCGCGGCAGATTTGCGATCGACCCGTCGTCGACCACTTTGCGCAAGCCGGCGACGCTCACGACGCCAAGGTCTTTGTAGAGGGCGACTGCGGTCTTCGTCCCGACGCCGGGCACCGTCAGCAGCTCGAGCACGGTCGGCGGATACTTGCCGCGCAGCTCATCGAGATACGGGCATGTGCCGGTACGGTCGATCTCGTCGATCTTTATCGCGATGGCTTTTCCGACGCCGGGAAGATCCTGGAGCGTGTGCGCCTCGATCATGGAACGCGCCGTCGATTCGGCATCTTCGAGGCTTCGTTTCGCCCGTTCGTACGCCCGGATCTTGAAGAAAGGCTCGCCGTCGAACTCCATTAGCGCGGCTATCTCACCCAAACGGGCGGCGATGTCGACGTTGTTCATTGGAGGGGCGTTCGCGCCGCACAGGCCGCCGCCCCGCGTCGCAAGAATTGGCGGCCACCATGACCCCGGCACCGGCCCGACGACGCCTCGATCCCGCCATCTTCAACTTGCCGGTCCAGAAGATGCGCGCGGGATATTATTCCGACGCCTACTTCAACCGGGTCAAGGAGATCCTCGAGCGCGACGGCCGAAATCCGCGCGTGCTGATGCAGGTCTTCAACAAGAAGGATGCTGTGCTGTGCGGCATCGACGAAGCGATCGCGATCCTCAAGTTGTGCAGCGGCCGGTCCGTCGCCGGCGGCCCGTGGCAAGAGGGCTGGAGCGCGCTCGACGTGCGCGCGCTGTATGACGGCGATCGGGTCGGACCGTACGAGACCGTGATGACGATCGAGGGCGACTACTCGTTGTTCACGCATCTCGAAACCGACTACTTGGGCGTGCTCGCTCGCCGGACGAGGGTGGCGACGAATACGAGCGCGGTCGTCGCGGCGGCGAGCGGCAAGAATGTCCTGTTCTTTCCGGCACGTTTCGACCATCATCTCGTTCAGACGGGCGACGGCTACGCGGCATATATCAGCGGCGCGCTCGGCGTGAGCACCGACGCGCAAGCGGAGTGGTGGGGCAGCCGCGGGTTCGGCACCGTGCCGCACGGTTTGATCGCGGCATACGGCGGCGACACGGTATTGGCGGTGAAGAAGTTCGCTCAGTATGCGGAATCGTCGGTGAATGTCATCGCGCTGGTCGATTTTGACAACGACTGCGTGAACACCGCAAAGGCGTGCGCGGCGGCGTTGGGTCCGAGGCTATGGGGCGTGCGGTTGGACACGTCGGCCACGCTCGTCGACAAGAGCCTGTTCGATCAGATGGGCACTTTCGATCCCACCGGCGTCAACGCGCAACTCGTCCTCAACGTGCGCCGCGGTTTGGACGACGCGGGATTCGACCGGGTGAAGATCATCGTATCCGGCGGATTCAACGTCGAAAAGATCCGCGCGTTCGAATCGGCGAGCATCCCAGTGGACGCCTATGCCGTCGGCTCCGTGCTGTTCGAAGGCAAATTCGATTTCACCGCCGATATCGCGCTCGCCGAAAAAGACGGCACCATGGTGAGCTGCCACAAAGCCGGAAGACCGTACCGGCCAAACGCGCGGCTGGAAAAAGTGATCTGACACTCCGGCACGCGCGTCGTCAAGGCAGCGCCGCGTTCTCGCCGGCGAACAAACCGTCCTCGTTCGGCAGCCACGCCCAAACAAGCAGCGCGCGTGATGCCGGATGGACGAATGCGAAAAGAAGCGTTCCGTCGGCAGGCATCAGCCCGCGGCGGATAAGCTCCGCCGCGGTGGGTTGCGCATCGTCATCCCATTGCGCCTGCGCGTAGTATGCCTTGGCTCCGACCGTGATGTTGTAGTGCAAGTGGCGTGGGATGTCATACCACGCGCCCGGCGGCACGCTGGAAAAATCCGTGCCGAACGCCACACCTTTCGAGAACTGATAACCGCACGCCACCAGTTGGCCGGCGTCGTTGAAGTACAATACCGTCGGATGCGCGAGATCCGGCGGATTGAAGTCGTCGTGGTTTGTGAATACGGTGCCGATGCCGGCGACAGGATCGGTGGACTGGACGTAGCCGTCCGCGCGCGCCCAGACCGACAAACGATACGGTTCAGTCGCGACGCGCACGGCGCGGGCGAACGCAGTGTCGTAGCCGTCGTCGGCGTGCGCAGGTAATATCGTGGCGATAGACGCGAGCAGCGCTGCGATGAGCGCGATTGGCATGGCCGACGTGCGCACCACGGTGCGATTCGACCGCCATCGATCGGGCATGGCGAGGGTTTAGGCTCGCTTCAGGTCAAACCTGCTATGCGAGATATCAGCGCGGCACCACCGGAGAAACAGCATGAAAAGAATTGTCGCGCCGGCGATCGCGGCGTGCGTGGCACTTGTCGCAGCGTCCGCAGCATTCGATAGCGGTCGCATCCTCGCAGCATCGCGGTCGATCGCGCCGGGCGACACGCTGGTGTACGATGTCACCGTCGACGTGCAGATGTACGCGCTCGGACCGAATTCTCGGACATCCATGACGAGCGTCACGAGCGGCGCCGGCACGGAGACGCTCGCCGTCGATCGTGTTTTGTCGGACGGCACCGCCTACGCGGGCCTGACCTTGACGTATCGCGGCTCCACCGACGGCCGGCCGATAAAGTTCAACCGGTCGTGGCGCGCACAGCTCGCGCCCGATGGCGAGATCCTCTCAGTCGGCGCTCGGCCGGCGCTCAGTGACAACCTCGACCAAGCGCTTTCGTACATCAACGCGTTGGCCAAGGGACTTGGCTCGCGAGCGCTCGCATCCGGCTCGACGTGGACCTCGAAAGAACCGCTCGGATCTTCGTCGGGCTCGATGTTCGTCACGAGCAGAGTCATCGGAGTGCAGCCGTATCACGGATTTCGCACGTTCGTCATCGAGCAGAACGGCGCTGGCTCATTCACCCAGTCGGTCGAGGGTTCTCCCGGTGTCGGAAGCGTCGCGATGGGTGGAACGGTGTACTACGACAAAGCCGACCAAGTGTTGATCGGCGGCGCGGCTCGAGGGCAAACGGAAATGGCGCTGACCCACGCCAACATCGCCCATATCAGTGCGACAACGATGGTCAACGTGCAGATGCGCTCGTGGAACCATGCGCGGGCTGCGTCGCCGGCAGCCGCGTCGCCCACGCTGAGCGCGGCGGCGTCACCGGAACCGAGCGGATCCGCAACCGGCGATGTTTCGCCGGCGCCGGCACCCGCGTACACTCCCGCGACCGCTACGACTACCACGCCGAGTCCCATCTCGACGGGAAATTGAGCGGTGCGTCCATCTGGTTTCGCGATCATCATCGCCGCTTTGGGTCTTGCGTGCGTGGCCGCGGCGGCGCCCACCGGGCCGATATTTTTTCCGGGGCGCGCGTATGGATTGGGTGAGCACCAGACATACCTGATCGACCGCGACGCTCACCTGACGGTTCGGCTCGCGCGGCCGGACGGATCGACATTATCCAAGACCGTTACGGCCGTCGACGAGAGCAGCGTGGCGTTCACCGTCGAGGGATTCACCGACGCGGGAACGCCGGTGCTCGGCGTAGCGACCCTACGCAAGTCCGATCGCAGCGGTACGACATCCGGTCCGGCGGCGACGGCAAGTCCGGTCATCGAAAACGACGGCCGGGTGCAAAGCGAGAGCTTCGCGGACCTCGCGCCGACGGCCGCTCTCATGAACGGGTTCAATGCGCAAGCACTCGACATCGGCATGACGTGGCACGGGCGAGGCGACCTTCCACTGCCGTTCGCAACGGCGGCGTTACGGCTCAACGGCCAGGTGAATTTCAGGTCGGGCGACGCGCAGATGACCCTCTTGCAGGCGCTTCTGACGGGCGACGCCGGCATATCGGGAAGGCCGGTCGTCGCTCCATTCGGCGCGATCCGGCTTTCCGGCGACGGCGCGTTGGCGGGCACCGCATTTTTTTCGCCGGAACGGCGGCTGCTGCTCGGCATGGACTTGACTATGGTCAGCAACGGCAACGTGACTGACGCGCATAACCGGCACGGCGCATACACTTTATTGTCGCACTGGTCGATCAAACTCGCGGGTTATGCGCCCGGCACGCTGCCGGGTCCCGGTATTTCGCCGGGCATCGGCATTCCGGTCACGCAAATGGGCGGGGCGGCACCGGCCGCGACCAACGTGTACTCGCCAAGCTCGCCCGCCGACGTCTTCGAGCCCGCGTCGATCGATCCCGATGTCATCGACAGACTGAACGCGAGCGCACCGCCGACGGCGGCTCCATCGCCGGACGAATCCCTGCCGCCCGTGCCCATTTCAAATCCAAGCGACCAACCGGTGGCTTCGCCTCCGCCCGGCCCCACGCCGACGTCTTCGTGACGCCGCTACTCTTTGACCGTGCGCCACCCGCCGTCGCCGATCAGACCGTTGACGATCTGGATCATCGAGTCGAGATCCCGCATGTCGATCACTTCCATCGAGTGTGAGTAGCGGATCGGTATTCCAAACGGAATGACGAGCGTCGACTCGCTCCAGAAGTTCTCGCCGTCATTGCCGCCGCCGGTCGCGCCGATCTGGAGCGCGATGCCCTTGGCCTTCGCCCAGGCGAGGATGCGGCGGTTCCAATCCACGGGGCTAATGTTGGAATTGTCCAAAGCGCGCATGACGGTGCCGTGCCCTATCGGCGCGTAGGCTTCTTGAGACGTTTCGAGCGGCGTGTCCGACGTCACGAACATGTCCACGGGAAAGACGAAGTCCGGCCGGTACGATTTCGCGACCGCCGCTGCGCCGCGTGTGCCGAGCTCTTCTTGGACCGACCAGACGAAGGTCACAGTGCCGGTGAGCTTTGCCGGATCGAGCGCGCGCACCGCCTGCACGAGGGTGGTGCAGCCGAACCGGTCGTCCATCGAGCGCGCTGCGTAACGGTCGCCGGCGAGCTTGGTGAGATCTTTGCGGATCGTGATCGTATCGAGGATCTTGATGCCGAGCGAATCGACGTCCGCGCGCGAACTCGCGCCGACATCCACGAAGATCGAAGAATTGGTCACCGGGGGCGCCTCGCCCGCGGTGAGGTGAATAGATTTTGTCGCGACCACTCCTGGGACGTCGCCCTTGTCGGTGTGGATCAGCACGAGGCGGCCCTCGAACGTGCCGGGCCAAAAACCGCCGGCCGGTTCGACGCGAAGATAACCGTCTGGAGTGATGCCGGTGACGTAGTAGCCGATCTCATCCATGTGCGCGATGAACAGCAATGACGGCGAGCCGTGCCCGACGTCGAGCACGAGGTTGCCCATGGCATCGGTCTTCGGATGAGCCCAGCTGGGCAGCATGCTCTGGACTTCGCGGCGCACGGGCGCCTCGGAGCCGCTCACGCCGTAGGCGCTCACCAGGCGGCGCAACACATCGACCGTCGTGAGCGTATCGGCCCTGGCGGGTGCCACCCAAAGGAGGCACGCGACGGCGGCCAACGCGACGGAAAACGACGACGTGCGCTTCTTCAAAGGACACCCTTTCGCAGAGCAGGAGAGAATGCCGAACGACTACGAGGTCGCAGATAATTAACGATTTTCAGAGAGGGACGGCGCAGCGATGCGCGGTAGGTCGCTGACGTGAATCCATCCGACACGCTCCTTGCGGGGCACGGCACGACGTCGGGTATCGTCGCGGTCGAACCCAATATGCAGACCGGTATCGCGAGGACGTACGTCCGGGCCGGCGATCGTATCGACACGGTCGATGCGCCGCTGCAAACGTGGCTGCTGGGGCGGCGACAGCTCAGCGGCTCGGTCGAGCTCAAAGGGCGCCATCCCATGCGGCATCTGCTCACGTCCGGTGGCGCCGCGCGCATCGCAAGTCTCGCCAAGGAGATGGCCGCCGACCAGCGGCTTGTGTACGTCGATCCGATCACCTCGCATCTGGTCGGAAGCGGCGAGACGTATTTCAAAGGTCTGCAGTTCTCCGACCTCCGCCGCCTCCAATTCGACCTTGAAACCCTCGACGTCGTTCCTCATCGCGACGGCGCGGAGATATGCCTCATCGGCGTTCGCGACACGACCGGCTTCGAACGTATTCTCGCGCTCGACGAATTCGCGAACGAAGGCGCGCTCATCGCAGAATTCGTCCGGATCGTGCGCGAACGCGATCCGGATATCATCGAAGGTCACAACGTCTTCAACTTCGACTTGTGGTACTTGGAGGAGCGCGCCCGCCGCGCGGGCGTCGCGCTGATCATGGGACGCGACGGGCGGACGCCGATGTGGCGCGACGAGTCGATCCGCCGCTCCGGCATCAACGGCATGACCGTCAAGTACTACCGGATCGAAGGACGCCAATTGGTCGACACTTTTTTCGGCGCGTTGCGCTGGGACGTCGGCCGCAGGCTTCCCAACTACAAATTGAAGACCATCGTGAGCCACCTCGGCATCGGAGACGTCGATCGCGCGCTCGTGGACGCATCGCAAATGCGGCAGCTTTGGGCCGATCCGGACGCGCGCGCGAAGCTCAAGGCGTATTGTTTGGACGATGCGCGCGACGCCGAACGGCTGTCGGACCTCGTCTCGCCGAACGAGTTCTACCAAGCGCAATTCGTCCCCGAGTCTTTTCAAGGCTTGGCATGCGTCGGCATGGGCAGCCGCATAGAGCGGCTGATGGTCCGCGCGTACTTGCATGCGGGTGTCGCCATTCCGCGCCCGCGTCCCATCGGTCCGACTGCGGGGGGCTACACCGTCGCATTTGAAACGGGCGTCTTCCGCGACGTGATCAAGTGCGACGTCGAGAGCCTCTATCCGTCGCTCATGATCTCGCGGCTCATCAAGCCGCAGGACGACGACCTCGACGTCTTCATCCCGATGTTGACCATGCTGCGTGAGCGCCGCATCGATGCCAAGCGGTTAGCTGAAACTGCGCGCGCCGACGGCAACGCGCGCGAGCACCTCGCCGCCGACGGATTGCAAAGCGCGTTCAAGATACTCATCAATTCGTTCTACGGATTTCTCGGCACGAACGGATTGCATTTCAACGACGCGACGGCGGCCGGCACCGTCACCGAAGCCGGCCGGGCGGTCCTCGAGCGGATCGTTGCGGAATTGCGTGCCCAGGACTGCCGGGTGATCGAAGCCGACACCGACGGCGCGTATTTCGTCGCGCCGCGCGGAGCGGATCCCATCCTCATCATTCAGCGCGCGAACAATGCCATCGGCGAAGGCCTGCACTTGGTCTGCGAGGAGCGCTATCCGGCGATGCTTTCGGTGAAGGCGAAGAACTACGCGCTGCGCCGCGCGGACGGTGAGATCGTCATGCGGGGTTCCGCGCTCAAGTCCAATCGCGAGGAACCGTTCGGGTCGGCGCTCTTGCGCGCCATCGCCACGTCGCTCATCGACGGGCGCCCCGACGACGTCGCGCCGATCGTGCGCGATCTTGTGGAGCGCGTACGCGACGGGCAGCTGAAGCCGATCGAATTGGCGCGGCGCGAATCGGTCACGCAAAAAACCTTCAACGCCCCGGGGAACCGCCGCCTCGCGCAGGCGCTTTTCGACAAAGGCGTCGTGGTCGGTGACAAAGTGAACATCTACCGGCGGCAGGGCGGCGAGCTTGCGCTCATGGAGGAATACGCAGGCGATGAAGACCGCGGCCACTACCTCAAACGCATCGGCGATTTCGTGGCTCGCTTCGGCGACCTGATCTCCGCCGAAGCGCGGCGCATCGCGGTCGAAGACCCGGATCAACTCACACTGCTATGAGAAATGCACTTATATGCCTGAACAGATCCGCGTAGCCGTCATCGGCACGGGATTCGGCGCCCGCTGCCAGATGCCGGCATTCGTCGCGCATCCGGATACGAAGTTGGTCGCCGTGGTCTCGAACTCGCTCGCGCGCGCGCGCATCGCCGCCCAAACCCACGGCGCGCCGGTCTACAGCGACGACTATCGCACGGTGCTGAAACGAGACGACGTGGACCTGGTCAGCATCACCGCGCCGCCCCATCTGCACGCGCCCATCGCGCTCGCCGCGCTGAAGGCCGGCAAGCACGTGCTGTGCGAGAAGCCGATGGCGCTGAACGAACGTGAGGCGGCGCGCATGGTCGACGCAGCGCGCAAAGCGCGGCGCGTCGGCTTGATCGATCACGAATTTCGCTATCTGCCCGAGCGCGCCCGATTGCGCGACCTCGTCAACGACGGATGGCTTGGCGACGTGCAGCGCATCGCGTGGATCGAAACAACGTCGTGGATGGCGGCCGGCGGAGACTACCGCTTCGGGTGGCAATCGCAGGTCAAATGCGGCGGCGGTCTGTTGGGCGCGCTCGGTTCGCATGCCGTCGACTATTGCCGAGTCATCGCCGGCGAGATCAGCGATGTCGACGCAGCGCTCGCGACCAAGGTCAAGCGCCAGCCGCGGGCGGACGGCGGCATGGCCGAAGTCGACGCAGATGACAACGCAAGCGTGCGGCTCGTGCACTCAAGCGGCGCGATAACGACGATCGAACTATGCGCGACCGCGGCCGCGAGCGTTTTCACGGTCGTCGTGAGCGGATCGAAAGGCGTGCTGCGGATAGACGGCGATCAGCTTTTCGGCGTGCGCGGGGCGCAAGGCGCCATGCCGGTCACCGCGCCTGCGCGCACGCGCAAGAAGTTTCCGCCCGGCTCACACCGGCTGCTGCCGGCATTCTACACGTTCGTCGGCGAAGCCGTCGCGGCGGTGCGCGGCGAGCCGTCGACCGCCGCCACATTCGGCGACGGATTGCGCGTGCAGCGCGTGCTGGACGCGGCGCGGCGGTCGGCGCGTTCGCGCAAGACCATTCATATCGCGGGCCGCAAAGGCAAGGCGTCATGAGCGACGCGCTCCGGGATGCGTGCCACGAGCTCAACAACGTGCTCGGCACGGTTTTGGTGAGTGCTGATGTCGGCGGCAAGCGCTCGGCCGTGGACAAGGATCGCGAGCTATTCGACATCATCGCCGCGAGCACGCGTAGAGCCGGCGAATTGGTGGCGCGGCTTTCGCCACTCGTGGAAAGCGCGGACGACGGCGCGGCGGCGCGCGATCTCAAGTATCTGGACGGACTGCATGCGGCGATGCCGCCGGTGGTCGCCGAACTCGAAGAACACTGCAAACGCGACGATATTCCGCTGATGGACCGCGCCGGAGTGCGGCTGCTCGCCACGATCGTGGCGGCCGTTCGCGCCGACAAAATTCTCGAACTCGGCACCGCGTATGGCTATTCAGCGCTCTGCATGGCCTTGGCGCAGGGCCCGGCTGGGCAGATCACGACGATAGACCCCGATACGGCGCGCACCGATATCGCGCGTTCGTATTTCGCACGAGCCGGCGTCGCCGGCCGCATCACGGTCGTCAACCAGCCGGCGCTGGATGCGATCGCTTCCATGTCGCATCCGCCGTACGATTTGGTCTTCATCGACGCCGTGAAAGCGGAATACGCCGCGTATCTCGAAGCGGCGCTGCCGCACATGCGGACTTCGGGAGTGGTCGTCGTCGACAATCTCCTGTGGAGTCATCGTTCGTCCGCCGCCCCCGCCGACCACGACGATGCGTCCACACGCGCGATCCGCGAGTTCAACCGCACGTTCTTGTCGCATCCGGCCCTGAGCGCGGTCATCGTGCCGGTCGGCGACGGCGTCGGCTTCGGCGTCAAAGTGAAATAGGAGAACCGGCATGCGCCCACGTCACATCGTTCTCGCCGGCGCGCTATACGCCGTTGCGCTAATCTCCCGCGCTGCCGTCGCCGACCCAACCCCCGCGCCGCTTTTGGCGAAGCCGGCGATCACCGTGCCGCGGTCGCCGGGCTCGTTCGACTATCTGAGCGTGGACCTCGACCGCCGCTATCTGCTCGTGGCGCACACCGGCAGTCACACGCTGGACGTCTTCAAGCTCGACAGCGGCGCGCTGCTCCGTCAGATCATCGTGGGCGCGGCGCACGGCGCGGCCGTGGACGTGAAAGACCGCAAGTTCTTTGTCAGCACGAGCGACGGCATCCTCGCCGTCGTCGACCGCGACAACTTGGTGCTCAACGACAGAGTAAAGCTGCCCGGCCCGGGCGACGGCATAGCGTTCGATCCGAAAAACGACACGGTGTATATCGACGAAGACAATGGGACTCGCGTGTTCACGGTCAACGGCAAGACGAATAAGCCGGGGCCGGTCGTGACGATTCCGCAAGACCCCGAGTTCGTGGACTACGATCCGGTGAGCGACAAGCTTTATCAGAACATCGTCAGCACGAATTCGGTTGTGGTCATCGATCCAGCCACGAATACCGTGACCGCCACGTGGTCGACGTTGCCGGCAACAGAGCCGCACGGGCAGGCGGTCGACTCGGCGGCAGGCCGTGTGTTCGTCGTCGGCAGCAACGGCATACTGGTGGCGATCGATATGAAGACCGGCACGGTCATCGCGCAAGCGCCAGTGACTCCGCGCGTCGATCAGATCGTGTTCGATCCCGGCACCATGCGCATCTATTGCGCGAGCGGCACGGGCGTCGTGTCGGTGGTGCAGGAGACGACCGCGGGCCTCAGTGCGCTGGCCGATGTGGTGGTGCCCGAACATGCGCACACGATAACGGCCGATCCCGCCATGCACAACGTCTGGATCGCGTACGGCGGCCGCCAGGACGACTTCATCATGGAGCTCACCCCACCGTAACTAACAGGATTTGTGGGAGGGCCAGTTTTTGTAATAGGGTGAGCAACGCTCACCCATGGGCAAGCGATGCTTGCCCTAGTACAGGCTTGCCCTAGTACAAAAAGCGACTAGTCTTCGCCGAGGTAAGCCTTGCGCACGTCGTCATCGTTCAACAACGCGTCCGCGCTGCCCGACTTCACGATGGCGCCCGTCTCGAGCACGTAGCCGCGCGAGGCCACCTGCAAAGCCTTTCGTGCGTTCTGTTCGATGAGCAAGATAGTGACGCCGCGCTTATTGATGTCGCGGATCACATTGAAGATCGTGTCGACGAAGATCGGCGACAGCCCCATCGACGGCTCGTCGAGCAGCAGCACCTTCGGCTCCGACATCAGGGCGCGCGCGATGGCGAGCATCTGCTGTTCGCCGCCGGAAAGCGTGCCGCCGCGCTGCGCCATGCGCTCGTTCAGCCGCGGGAAAAGCTCGTGCACCTCGGCCAAGTCGCGCTTGATCCCGGCGCTGTCGTGACGTGCAAATGCCCCAAGCTCAAGATTCTCGCGCACGCTCATCCGCGGAAAGATGCGGCGGCCTTCGGGTGAATGCACGACACCCATACGTGAGATCGCGTCGGCGCCGAACGGCGCAAGATCCTTGCCGCGGAAACGAATGGTGCCGCGCGCCGGCTTCATCAGACCGGAAATCGTGCGCAGCGTGGTGGTCTTGCCGGCGCCATTCGCGCCGATCAATGCGACGATCTCGCCTTCATGCACGTCGATCGTGACGCCGCGCAGCGCCTGGATGCGCCCGTAGAAAGTCTCGACGCCGCTTAGGGCCAGCAGCGGCTCGCTCATGCGCCCTTGCCCAAATACGCTTCGATGACACGATGATCGTGGCGCACGACGTCGGGCTTGCCGTGCGCGATCTCCTCGCCGTAGTCGAGCACGTGCACGTAGTCGGAGATCCCCATCACAAGCTTCATGTCGTGCTCGATGAGCAGCACCGTCACGCCGCGATCGCGGATCGCCTGCACGAGCTTCATCAAACCGATCTTCTCGGCCGGGTTGGTGCCCGCAGCAGGCTCGTCGAGCAGCAGCAGCTTCGGCTCGGATGCGAGCGCGCGCGCGATCTCGAGGCGGCGCTGCATGCCGTACGGCAGATTGCGCGCCCATTCGGTCGTGAATCTCGTGAGGCCGATCCAGTCGAGCATGGCCTGGGCGGCTTCTTCGGACGACTTCTCCTCGCGGCGCGCGAACGGAGTGCGAAACGCGCAATCCCACGGCGTCGCTCGCATTCGCGCGTGGCGGCCGACGAGAACATTATCCAGCACCGACATGTGTGAGAAGAGCCGGATATTTTGAAAAGTGCGCGAGATGCCGAGCGATGCCACGACGTGCGGCTTCAACCCGCCGATCGAGCGGCCATCGAACACGATCGATCCTGCGGTCGGGGCATAGATGCCCGTGATCAGATTGAACACGGTCGATTTGCCCGCGCCGTTCGGGCCGATGAGGCTGATGATCGAGCCCGCCTCCACGTCGAATGTGACGTTGTCGACCGCGGTGAGGCCGCCGAACTTTTTCGTCGCGCCCTGAAGAGACAGCAGTGCCATCAGGCGGCCTCCGGGCTCTTGTCGACGTCGTGCAATTCGGCTCGCACCGTGGCGCTCGGCAGCAATCCTTCGGGGCGGAAGAGCATGACGAGTACGAGGATGATGCCGTAGAGCATGAAGCGATACTGCGTGAGGTCCACCGACATGAGGAAGGAGACATTCAACTGGGACCCGATGGCGTGCGCCCAATTGGAGGCCTGCGGCAGGATGAGGAAATTCAACATCGCGATGATGCCGCCGCCCAGCAGCACGCCGGAGAGATTACCCATGCCTCCGAGGACGATCGCGGCCAGGATCATGATCGACATGTTGAAGTCGAAGCCGCTCGGGCTGATCGTGCTTAGTTTCGCGGCGTAGATGACGCCGGCAATGCCCGCGAATGCGGCGCCCATTGAAAACGCGAGCAGTTTGGCGGTGGTCGTGTTGATGCCCATGTGTTCGGCCGCGAGCTCGTCCTCGCGGATTGCCATCCACGTCCGCCCGAGCCGCGAATAGCGCAAGTTCGTCAACAGCAGCAGACAGATGCAGATGACGATGAAATACAAGTAGTAATACGGCGTGGGATTGAACCCGAAGTTGTACCCGAACAACGTCGGCTGGTCGACCGCTGCGATGCCGTCGGGGCCGCCCGTCCACTTGTCCAAGTTCTGGAACAGCTGCGGCACGATTTCGCCGAAGCCGAGCGTGACGATCGCAAGATAGTCGCCGCGCAGACGCAGCGTGGGAGCGCCGAGGATCACGCCGAACGCGGCGGCAACGGCCGCGCTCACGACGAGCATGACCCAGAAGCTCCAATGCAATCCGAACTGCGGCGACGCGACGAACGCGTACGTATAGGCGCCGATCGCGAAAAACGCGGCAAATCCCAGCGCCAGCAGGCCGGTATAGCCGACGATGATATTGAGACCGAACGCGAGCAAAAGGATATAGCCCGCGTCGGCCACCGCGGAGATGTGCGAACTGTTCGAGTCGAGGAACGGCAGCAGCGCCAGCACGACGACGATCGCGCCGCCTCCCAGCACTTGCTTGCCCGTATATCGCGAGAGTCCGAAGGGCAGCCATTCGACGCGTCGGTCCATCACGGCGTGCTCACACCTTCTCCGGCAATTGCTGGCCGAGCAGGCCGCTGGGCCGGAACACAAGCGTGAGGATCAAGATCGCGAACACCGCGACCTCGGACCATTGATCCGAAATGCAACCGGACGTCATCGTCTCCACGATGCCGATGACAAAACCGCCGAGCATGGCGCCGGTGATATTGCCGATGCCGCCGAGCACCGCGGCCGTGAACGCCTTCAATCCGGCTTGATAGCCATTGAGGAAGAACGTCGTGCCGTAGTACATGCCGGAGATGAACCCGGCCACACCCGCTAGCGCCGAACCGATGAAAAACGTCCACGCGATGGTGGAGTTGACGTTGATGCCCATGAGCTGCGCGGCGTCGCGGTCCTGCGCGGTGGCGCGCATCGCCTTGCCGAGCTTGGTGCGGAAGACGAAGAGATTGAGAAGGATCATGCAGACGAGGCTGACCACGACGACGAGCAGCGACCGGTCATCGAAGCGCACGCTGCCGATCTGATGCCAGTTATCGGGCAAGAACTGCGGAAACGACACTTCTGAGTTGCCCTTCCAGATCTGCATGATGTTCTCGAGGATAAGCGAGACGCCGATGGCCGTGATGAGCGGCGCGAGCCGCGGCGCGTTGCGCAAGCGGCGATACGCAAGCCGTTCGATCAGCACGCCCACGATGCCGCACAAAAACGCGGCCAACACGATCACTACAAGGGCGATGAGCGCAAGCTCGGTCTGATTGGAAATCGTGGAGAGCGGGATCAGCCCGAGGATGGAGAGCGAGATGAACGAGCCCAGCGTGTAGACGTCGCCGTGCGCGAAGTTGATCAGTTCGATGATGCCGTACACCATCGTATAGCCGAGCGCGATAAGCGCGTAAAGCCCACCCAGCGCGACTCCGTTGATCATCTGCTGTACGAACTGAGGCGCGCAGTTGTGGAACTCGAACACTAGGGCGTTACTTCGCTCCGAACTTGCGCTGCGTCAGGAAGACCCACACGTCTTTCCGTGCGCCGTAAATGGAGATGATCTTGTTCGTCGTGTCGCCGTTGGCGTCGAACGCGAACGGGCCCATGATGCTGTCGAAGCGCTTGACCGACCGCAGGTTCTGCAGCACGTCGTCGCGCGAGGGCATCTTGCCGCCGTTCTCCTTCACGGCTTTGGCGATGGCTTGGATGATGACCATCGCACTTGTGTAGCCGGCCGCCGAATACGATCCGACCGGCACGTTGAACTGTGCCTGGTAATCCGCGAGGAATGTTTTTGCCTCCGGGATGGTGGTGGCGTTCACCGCGGCGACCGTACCGTAAACGTTGTCGGCCGTCGTGCCCGCCACGCGCAAAAACTCTTCGTTGCGAATGCCGTCTGCACCGAAGTATGCGACGCTGCCCATGCCGCTGTCGCCCATTTGTTTGCGGACGAGCCCGCCGCCGGTCGAAGTCGTGCCGCCATAAAAGAGCACGTCGGGATTCATGCCTTGCGCGCGCGTGAGCAACGCGTGGAAGTCCTGTTGGCCTTTCGTGATGTGGTCGTGCGCGAGCACGGTCCCGCCATCCTTTGTGAATTCATCGCCCCATGCTTCCGAAACGCCGCGTCCATACGTCTCGTTGTCGTCGATCAGATATGCTTTGCGCAGTCCGCGGTCGTTGTACGCATAGTCGGCGCCGACCGGGCCTTGAATGTCATCAGTGGCGCACACGCGGAAGTAGGTGATCGCTTGCGGGTTGGAGCGCCGAAGTTCGAGCGCGCTTGGACCTTTTGTGAGGTCGGGATTGGTGTTCGACGGGCTGATCAGCGCGATGCCGAGGCTGTTCGTGAGCGGGATCTCGGCCTTGGCGACATTGCTGTTGAACGGGCCGACGATGCCGAGGACCGCCGAGTCGCTGGCAAATGCTTGTATGTTCTTCGCCCCTTGATTGGGGTCGTGCACGCCGTTGACCGCATCGTCGAGGATGTCGGCCTGCAGCGTGAAGCCGGGCACGAGGTTCCGCTTATTCGCGTCGATGACCGCGAGCTCGACGCCGTGCTTGGTGGGAACGCCGTCAGATGCGTCGGCCCCCGAGATCGGGAGGTCGGCGCCGATCTTGATGACGGTGCCCTGCGCCCCGCCCGAAGAGCCGGACGTGCCGCTCGCGGAGGTGCTCGAGCCGCCGCTCGAGTTCGAACAGCCGGCCGCCCCTAGGGTCAGGGCGAGCAGAGCGGCGATGGACGCGCGGTGCGCGACGGTGATGCCGAGCATTGTGTGAGCACTCCCGTACCAATGAGAACGGTCGCGACGCCTTCGCGAGAGCCGCAAGCGCACAAAATATAAGAAAAGTGAGCGTTCCGACGCTTCGCGAGAGGGGGGGAGGGTCCTTTTCGGGACGCGCGAAGTAGAAAGTATGGCATTGCCGCTTTCGGCCGATACGACCATCAGAGAAGTCGTCGACACGTACCTCGGCGCCGAAAAAGTGTTCGGCGCACACGGTTTGCCATGCGCCGGCTGCCACGTTTCCACGCGCGAAACCATACGTCAAGGCGCGGCGGTGCACAGCCTCGATCTTCCGGCGTTGATGGCCGACCTGCAGCGATTCGCCGACGACGGCACGGTGCCCGCGATGCGACCCAGGACGAATCCGTCGGCAGCCGCGGGCGGGCACGGTCATCCGATTCCGGGGACGGTCCCTGCAAAACAGCGCAAGCCCGGAATCGAGCGCGTGATTGCGATCATGTCGGGCAAAGGCGGCGTCGGAAAGTCGCTCGTCACCGGGCTGCTCGCGGTCGCGCTGCGGCGCCGCGGCTACGCGGTGGGCGTGCTCGACGCCGACATCACCGGCCCAAGCATGGCGAAGATCTTCGGCGTCAATGCGCGTCCGTATCAAGGCGAAGACAAGAAACCGCATCCGCCGGCTTCGCGCAGCGGCATCCAAGTGATGTCCATGAATCTCATCCTCGATAGCGAGAATCAAGCGGTCATCTGGCGCGGCCCGATGGTCTCAAACGCGATACGTCAGTTTTACAACGATCTCGAGTGGGGAATACTCGACTATCTGTTGATCGATCTGCCGCCGGGCACGTCGGATGCTCCGCTGACGGTATTGCAAGCACTCCCCGTTGACGGTGTGGTCATGGTCAGCACGCCGCAGGGTCTGGCGACGATGATCGTCAGCAAGGCGCTGAAGCTGGCGAAACAACTCGACACGCCCGTGATCGGTCTCGTCGAGAACATGGCCTACTTCACGGATAAGGAAACTGGAAAGCGCTACGATTTGTTCGGCGCGAGCAAAGGCGTCCAACTCGTCGTCGAGAGCGGCGCTCCGCTGCTCGCGCAGTTGCCCATCGATCCGGTGCTGACGCAGCTCTGCGACGAGGGGCGCATCGAAGAGTATGAATCGGACGACTACGACGTGCTCGCCCGCAATTTCGCAAAAATAGCGCCCACGTCGGTGGCGCCCGCCGTATGACCGCGATCGTGCGCGGGCGATTCTGTGCCCTGACGTTCGCACTTGCGGTCGCCCTTGCCGGCGGGTTGAGTGTGGCTTCGTGCTCGGCACATGATTCATCCGATTCCCATCTCGCGTCGATCGCCGGCTTACCCGTCTACCCGAATGCGTCGATGGTCGGCGCGAGCAGCGGCGCGCTTGCCATCTACCGGAGTGCGGACCCGTATCTCGTGGTCGCAGATTGGTACGGCACGCACATGCCGAAAGGCACGCATACCGCGCGAAACGACGCGATGTCGCAGGCCACCTTCGCGATTTTCTTGCCGGAAGAGACGAAGACCGTGCACGTCGAGATGTCCGACGGCACGGTCCGCATCACGTTGACCGATGTGAAGAATGGTCCGGCGTCCTCTACTGGACGATGACGACCGTCCGCATCCCGTTGCTGTCGTAGTGAAACGCGCATCCGAACATATAAAAGCCGGGCGGTCCCGAATTGTACTGGAGCGATGACGATCCGGCGTTGAGCGTGCCCGAGCTGAAGTTCGTCGTGCTGATAACGGTGTTTGCCGGCGAGGCCGCGCCGCTTCCATTGAAGTGAAGCGGAAACGACGCGCCGTTGCCGGATGCATTCCCGAGAAAACTAGCCGTATGCGGAATGCCATCGAAGTTCCGGAAGACCGCGGGCATCGCAGTGATAAGCGCGACGACTCCGGATGTCGTGTCGATCGTGCCGGTCGAATTGAAATACCCGAGCACTGAGCCGTACGCCGGATCGACCGTCGCCGATTCGCCGGAGAGGTTCACGCCGACGATTTGCGATCCGGGAGCGATGGACGGCGCGGCGTCGGATTTGGATTGTTGATCCCGTAGGATGAGCCGCCGTAACCACCGCCTCCGCAGCCGGCGGCCGCGAGCGCAGCCGTGGTCGCGAATGCGATTCCGGTGATCCTAAGCGTGGTGAGGGTCTTATCGAGCGTCAACGAGTCGGTCCTTTCGTAGCGAGGAGGGCGGGTGCGGCGACAGGGCGTAGCGCCACACCCGCTTCACCAAGCCTACTGGCGGCCGCTGAAACAAGCGTGAAGCGGAGCCGGCATGTGCCGGTTCCGCTTCATTTCCCTTACCTGAATATTTAAGCGATGTTTTGTTCTAGCAGTATGGCCCCTTGCACGGCGGAGGTGTGCCGCCGCTTGCCACGCTTGCTTGCGGGCCCGGCGTCGCGCCCACCTGGACCACGACTCCGTCTTGCATGTTGTTGCTGCCGAAGTGGAACGCGCAAGCGATGAACAGGTTGCCTGTCGTGCTGGTGACCGTCAATGGACCGACGCTCGTGCCGGGGCTGATCGGACCGCTGCGATATCCGGCGTCGAGCACAGTCGTGCCCGACTTCGTCGTGTCGAGAGTGCCGCCGACCGGCGGCGGAGTCGGATACACCGAGTAGACGTTGAACGTGTGTATGACCGAATCACCGTTTGTGAGCATGATCTGCTGGCCTGGCGCCAATCCGAGGACCTGCGAAAAATTCTGTTGCGTGAAGCCTTGCACCGTGCCGAACGGCGGTGAGTTGATCTGACCGACGTTCTTCGCGAACAACACGATCTGCACCGCGGGAACCGCACTTACGGTCGGTTGAGGACCGGGACCCGGCGCGCTGACGCTTCCGCCGCCGCCACCGCCGCCGCAACCGGCGGCCGTCGCGGCCCCGATCACAAGGGCTGCGATCGCGATGCGAGCGAACTTGAGGGATCTAAAATCCATGGCATACTCTCCTAGCGAGCGGCATGCGAATCGCACGCTGCGTTCTTTGTCAGCGTAGTTTGGCGGGCTGAAATGACGGTGAAAGAAAATTAAATGAGGAACGGCGTTGCGCCGTTCCTCATCAGTGTATCGCTTGAACTAGAGCTTAAAAAACGATGAAAATCGTGCGGAGCGGTACCGCCGGCGGAACCGCATTGTACGTATAGAAGTCGGCCATGAAATACATCCCCGGCGAGCCCGTGAAATAGTCCGCAGAGGCGGTGGGCGCCAACAGCGATCCGCCGATGAGATTGCCGGTCGAAAACGTCGTATCCGAAATGAGCGATCCCGGTGCGCTCGAGTTCGATGCGCCGTTCACGTTGTTGAACGTGGCTGGCCACGTGGCGCCCGGAATAGGATCGATGCCGTTGTTCGACGCCGTATGCGGATCCGCGTCGTAATTGTAGAAACGAATCTTTTGGCCCGCGTTCACGGCGATGATGCTCGACGGGCCCGGCGTGGAATAGGGGTTCGCTGAAGCCGTCGGGCTGACCACTGGGCCGGGGATGAGCGACATTCCATCGACAGGTCCGAAGGTTGGTACATCTGTGGGGGTCGCAACGGCATAGGCGATAGCCACGAAGTAGAGCGGCGTGGGTGACGGCGTCGGCGTGGGCGAGCCGGACGGCAGCGGCGACGGCGAGGGCGTCGTACCAGGACTGGGGGTTGTATGCACGCCTGGAATCGCACTGCTCTTCGAGCAGCCCTGCGCGCCGACGACGACCACGGCCGCGACGGTGGCCGCTGCGAGCGCCGCAAGACGAGCCGCGGGAGAAAACACTGACATTGGTGCGAATCCTTTCAATCGGCGCAAGTCAGCCCCCGGCGACGAGGGTTTGCGCTTTCACTTTCATTGTATCGTAGGTCATCTCGCCGTCGACCGCATCCCGGATAACACCCGCGCGGTCGACGAAAAATGAACTCGGCATTCCGACCATGTGGAGGACCGTACCCACCTGCTGATCGGCATCCAGGCCGACCGGAAAAGTTATGCCGAATCGTTGCGTGTAGGGCTTGACCGCCGTCGTATCTTCCCCTTGGTCGATCGCGACGACGAGCAAGCGGCCGTTTTGCGCTCTTGCCAGACGCTCGAGCGCCGGCATCTCGCGCCGGCACGGTCCACACCACGTGGCCCACACATTTACCAAAACGTCGTGGCCGCGAAGTTCGTTCAGCGCGATATCGCCGCCGCCAAGCCGGGCTACCGTGAGATCGGGCATGACCTGACCGATGACTTGCGCCGGACCCCGGTGCGTGTTGCGGTCCTGATCGACGTCGCTTGGCACGAACATGGCGGTGAGAACGACAACGGCGACCGCAACCGCGAGGCCGCCGAGAATCCATCGGGTCACGCCTTGCTCTTAAGCGCCCCCGTCAAACCGACCTGCCTTGCGTCGCGCCCATAGGGTAAGCATCTTGCGCCGCGAAGCGGCACGTGTGTCCGATTCGTTTCCCGCATCCATCGACGAAGTCGAAGCGCTGTTGGCGCGCGGGCGCTACATGGCCGATCGGCCGCTCGCCGTCACGATATTTCTCGCACTCGCGTTGCGAAAGCCGCTGTTCTTGGAGGGCGAGGCCGGCGTCGGAAAAACCGAGGTGGCAAAAGTCCTATCGGCAGCCCTCGGCCGCCGGCTCATACGGCTGCAGTGCTACGAAGGGCTCGATGCTAACCAAGCGCTGTACGAATGGAACTACGCCAAGCAGATCTTGCACATACGTTTGGCGGAAAGTGCCGCGCCGGGCGCTCGCGCAGAATTGGAACGCGAGATATTCGGACCGGATTTTCTCATAAAGCGGCCGCTGCTCCAGGCCATCGACGATTCGGGCGGAGAGGCAAGCGTTCTTCTCATCGATGAGATCGATCGAGCCGACGAAGAGTTCGAAGCGTTCCTTCTCGAGCTGCTCTCCGATTTTCAAGTGACGGTGCCAGAATTGGGCACGTTCAAAGCGGTCACCCCGCCCATCGTCGTGCTGACCAGCAATAGGACGCGGGAAGTGCACGACGCGCTGAAGCGGCGATGCCTCTACCAATGGATCGACTATCCGGACATCGAGCGCGAAGCGCGAATCGTATCCTCTAAGGTGCCGGGCATCGACGCGCGCCTCGCCCGGCACGCCTGCGCGTTCGTCGCCGGCCTTCGCGCCGATCCGTTCTATAAACATCCGGGAATCGCAGAGACGATCGACTGGGCTGCGGCTCTCGTCTCGCTCGGCGCGCGCGAAATCGATGAGCGTACTGCGGTCGACACGATCGGGTGCCTACTGAAGTATCAAGAAGATGTGAAAAAAGTGCAAGAGGGCGGCATGGCGGCACGAGTCGAGCGCGCGCGCAAGGCTGTCGCCGCGACGTGACCAAGATCACCGGAGCGGACGCGGTCATCGGGCCCAGCGATTTTGCAAAGCTCCAGCACAATGCGCTCGTGTTCGGGCGGACGCTTCGCGCACTCGGCTTTCGCGTGCAGCCCGATCGCATGGTGCTTTTGGCAAATGCCCTGGACTGCGTCGGGATCGAGAGCCGCGAGGACGTGAAATCCGCAGCGCGCGCTATTCTCGTCCGCGCCAAGGAAGATATCGCGCGCTTCGAGATCGCGTTCGATGAGTTTTGGCGCGCGCACGGCCAGTCATATCCGGCCGGCACCGGCGATGATAGCCCCGGCGGGGCGCCGCACGACCGCGACGAACCGGTCGATCGCGAAGGCGAATCGGAGACCGGCGATCCCACGCGCATGCCGGCGTCGGGCACCGCTCGCGAGCCTCGCGTCGACGACGGAGCCAGCGCCGGTCCAAAGGATAGCGGCGAAACGATTGACGGCGACCGGTCGAACACCTACTCATTCGCCGAAGGGCTTTACTCGAAAGATTTTTCGCAGATGAGTTCGGCGGAGTTGGACCGCGCGCGCGACTTGACGCGGCCCGGCGCATGGGATCTCGGCAGACGACGGACGCGGCGCATGGTGTCCGGCTCCGGCAAGGGCTCGTTCGACGCACGACGCACTTTACGCGTGAGTCTGCGGCGCGGCGGCGAAGTGCTCGAGCTTCGGCGTCGGCGACGCAAAAACAAACGCCGCGATCTCGTGCTGCTCTGCGACATATCGGGCTCGATGGACCGGTATTCGCGCCTTCTATTGCACTTCGTGCATACCGTCCGGCACGCGGTCGGCAGCGTCGAAGCATTTGTTTTCGGCACGCGGATCACGCGCGTCACGAGACAACTTCGTCATCGCGACACGCACGCCGCACTGAACGAGATCGCGGACAGCGTTGTAGACTGGGCCGGCGGCACGCGCATCGGCGACAGCCTCTTCCACTTCAACCGGACCTGGGCGCGTCGCGTGCTCGGCCGCGGCGCGATCGTGATCGTCATCAGCGACGGCTGGGACCGCGGCGATGTGCGCTTGCTCGCCAAGGAGATGCAGCGCTTGCAGCGCGGCGCATTCCGCTTGATCTGGCTGAATCCGCTGCTCGGCTCGGCGGGCTATCGCCCGCAGACCATCGGTATGCGCGCCGCGCTGCCGTACGTCGACGATTTCTTGCCCGCGAACAACCTCAAGAGTCTCGTCCAGCTCGCTCAGCTGCTGCAGACGGTCGATCATCGCAGACCGCTGCGCCGGCAGGGAACGCCCGCAGTCGTGCTCGTCCGATGAGGGATCTGATCACCACCGCGAAGGCGTGGGCCAGCGCCGGCGACCGCGTCGTCATGGCTACCCTCGTGCGCGTCGACGGCTCGGCACCTCGAGGTGAAGGCGCGAAGATGCTCGTGGCCGCGAGCGGTGCCGTTGAAGGCTCCGTCAGCGGAGGCTGCGTGGAAGCCGCCGTCGCCGAAGAAGCGCGGGCCGTGCACGAAGGCAGTTCGGCGCGCATTGTCACGTACGGCATCAATCGCGCGATGATGTGGGATGTAGGACTCGCATGCGGCGGCAAGATCGAAGTGCTCGTCGAACCGATGCCCGACATGACGCTCCTCGAACGCTGTTTCGCGCCCGGCGCGAATGCGGCGCTCTGCACGTCGCTTGCCGCCGGTGGGAAAGATGCAGCTACCAAGGCCGTTGTGTTCGCCGACGGCGGCATGACCGGTTCGCTCGGCGACGCAGGCCTCGACGCCGAACTAGCGACCCTAGCGCGCGCGCAGATCGAGCGCGGGATGTCGAAGACCGTCACCATCGCCGGCCGCGACATCTTCATCGATGTCGTCGCGCCCCGCGAACGCCTCATCATCGTCGGCGCGGTGCATATCTCCGTGTGCTTGTGCGCGATGGCGGCCGACGCGGGCTTCACCGTGACCGTGATCGACCCACGCGAGCGCTTGAACAACCGGGATCGGTTTCCCAGAGCCGCCGCGCTCCTTGTGGGTTGGCCCGAGGACGAGATGCCAAACGTGACGCTCGACGAGCACACATACGTCGCGATCCTCACGCACGACGAGAAGTTCGACGATCCTTCGCTCGAGTTCGCGCTGCGCGCGCATCCGCGCTACGTGGGCGCGATCGGTAGCAAGAAGACGCACGCCGCGCGACGAGAGCGCCTTCTCGCAGCGGGCTTCTCGCGCGACGCGGTCGACGGAGTGCGCGGACCGATCGGACTCGACATCGGCGCGCAATCGCCGGAAGAAATCGCCGTCGCGATACTCGCCGAGATGATCGCGACGAAGTACGGACATCACGGTGCAGCATTACGCGATCGCATCGAGCCGAGCATACATTCCTGATCCCGCGCAGATCGCGCGAAAAATTGCGTCAAAATTTTTTTTCACAAGGCCGTCATAAAAAGAGGGTTCGTTCGAACGTATGAGCGAATTAAGAACTCCGAGCTCAGTATGAGCGCACCCCATTGCTCCGCAGGATGGAGGTGAGCACAAATGGCAGCTAAGAAGAAGGCGGCGAAGAAGACCACGAAAAAGGCCGCTACGAAGACCAAGAAAAAGGCCAAGAAGCGCTAAGCTTCGATAGGCTGACGGAGAGCGAAACGGAAACGATTCGCTCTCTTTCTTATTTGTGGATCAGTTCGTCTCGGAGATCACCGACACGCTGTGCCCCTGGTGTTCGGTGATGAATGCCAATCCCTCGACCATCCACGTATCGAGTCCTGACGCCGAATGCTCGGCCACTTCGCGCGCGACGTGCTCCCGGTCGCGCAGCCAACGCAGATGCGTCACGCCCTGGCTGACCCAAACGACTTCGCCACAATCCTCACACGCCAGGCCGCATCGTGCGGTCATGCAACTTTGATGACGAGGAGCGCGAAGTCGTCGGCGATGCGTCCGCCCGCGTATTTCGTCACGCGCGCCACGAGATCTGCTGCGAAACGGTCGGGGTCGCGGCTGCCGGCGCGGATCCAGCGCACGGCGCCCTCTTCGCCCAGCAGCTCGCCGGCATGGTTGCGGGCTTCTGTCAATCCGTCCGTGGCGAGCACGAGCATATCTTCCGACTTCAACACGATTCGTTCGGTGGTGAATTCCGATGTCGGCGCCAAGCCTATCACCGGGCCGGTGACCTCGAGGCGCCGGACATCCTCGCCGCGCCGAAGGAACGACTGGGCGTGGCCGGCGCTTGCGAATGAGAGTGACATGTCGCGATCGTCGAGGATGCCGAGAAACACCGTGACGAAAGATTCCGGATCGGCCGCAGAACGCGCGAACGCCCGGTTGAATTTCGCGAGCACGACCGCCGGATCGCTATTCTCCTCCGCGAAGGAGCGCACGGAATACTTGACGCGCGCGGTCTCGACGGCGGCGTTGAGTCCCTTGCCGGAGACGTCTGCGACAAGCACGCTCGACCGGTGCTCGTCGAGCCTATACACGTCGAAAAGATCTCCGCCCACGGCCGCGTCGCGCGTAGCCGACACGTAGGCGGTGCCGATGCGCACGTATGGGAGCGAATCCCAACCGCTGAGAAACGCCTGTTGCAATGTGTCCGCGACCACGCGCTCGCGCTCCAGCGCGGCCTGCGTGCGCGATCGCACGACATCGGCGACGATGGCGAGCGCGCCGAACAACAAGATCAAGGCCGATGTGGAGAACACCGAGCGCCGCAGCAGCGATTGTGCCGCGTCTTCGGATGATTTGCTCTCGGATGCGTAGAGCGTGCCCAGCGCATCGAAATCCCCGCGCATTTGGTCGAGCGAGAGCTTTCCGTGTGCGAGCAACTGGAGAGAATCGGGCGCATTTGGGTGGGCGATGAGCACGGTAGCCACACTGCGTTCCCAAGACTCGTTCATGGAGCGAAGATCGTCGATGAGCGGAAGCTCGGCTTGGAACCCCACGACGCGATTGAGCTGCTCCAACTCTTCGAATTTCGGCCTGAATTGCTGTACCGCTTTGTAGTATGGTTCGAGATATACGTCTTGTCCGGTTGCGAGAAAGCCCCGGATTCCCGTCTCTTCGTCTATCTGCATGCGGTAGAGTGTGATCAAATCTTCCGTCGCGGTGTCGATCGCGCTATGACGTTGAAACGCGGCGTTCAGCTCCTTGTACGTAATGTAGGAACCGACGACGGAAACGATGAGGGCAAACGCCAGGATTGCGACCGCAGTGAAAGAGCCGCCGGAACGGCCCCGCAGAGACCGTGACGATGTCATGAATGAACGGCTGACGGCTACGAAATCGCGCAATGTGTTGATCGCTGACGGAAAAGGCAACGGTCCGACGCTCTAAGGTCGGCACCCATTCCAAGGTGGACGCTTCGTCGCCGCGCGAACCGCGGCCTCCCAATGCAAACACCGGCACCGCAGTGCGCCGCGACGACGAGATCCAAATGCTGCGAGCTACGCGGGTCAGGTCTTGACTTCAGCGAACGCCGACTCGAGCACGGTCTTCAGCTCGCCGCTTTCATGCATCGGGCCGAGAATGTCGGTGTCGCCGTAGAACTTTCCGTCGATGAACACTTTCGGCAATGTAGGCCAATTGGTCATCTCGACGAGCCCTTCGCGTTTTGCCGGATCGGCGAGCGCATCGACGACTTCGAACGGATAGCCGAATTGGTTGAAGAATTGAATGGTCTCGAGGGTGAAGCCGCAACGCGGCATGGACTTCGTACCCTTGCCGTACACCAATATCTTGTGCGCGTTGATGTCGTCTTCGATGGCTTGTTTCACTTCGGGTGTCATGGACGGAAGCTCCTCATGCGGGTGTGCCGGTCTTGATCTCGACGGCATGCAGACTGCCGTCTTTGAGCGCCTCGCCGAGCGCGGTATATATGAGACGATTCCGATCGAGCAGCGGCATGCCCGTAAACTCGCGGGACACCACTGTCAGATTGTAGTGGTCCAGCGTACCGGTGCGGTCGTGCGCCTGCACTACGGCGTCGGGCAGTTTTTCCCGGATCAGCGTCTCGATTTCTTCGTGGGTTATCATCGTTTGGCTGTTTCGCTGAAGAGCCAAGCCAGTCTTGCCGATAACTTCAGGCGAGTGGACTATACCAACATCTACGCGGTCACCGACAAACTGGGCGACGCCATCGGCGATAACTTCGGGCTGGCCGTGGCGCTTATGATCTTGGGCGGGGTGCTCAGCAGCCTCAGTCCGTCCAGCGTACCGCGCATGGTCGCCATCGTCAATTTCGCCGGTCGCGAGTCGAAGACGATCACGCACGCCGCGTTGCTTTCGCTCGCTTTTATCCTGGGCATCTGCACCGTATACACCAGCGTCGGCGCACTTGCCGGATCGTTCGGTCAACTCTTGAGCGTGACCGGATTTCTCTACTACTTCACCGCGGCGTTGTGCCTGCTCATGGGACTATCGATGATCCGGCTCGTGGAGTTGCCGTGGAAGATGCCCGACCTGCCTATCGTGTCGCACGGCGCCACCGGCGCATTTCTGCTCGGCTTCGGTTTTGCGTTTCTCATCGCGCCGGATGCGATGCCTTTCATGATCGCGGCGCTCGCAGTGACGACCTTCAAAGGCAAAGCGCTGCTCGGCTCTGCGCTGATGTTGGCGTTCGGCATCGGCCATGGCGTACCGGTGCTGTTCGCCGGCATGCTCGCCCCTTGGTATACTAACAATCCTGCCGTCAAGAAGTGGCAGCTCGCGGCCGAGATGGGCGCAGGCTACGTGCTGGTGTTCCTCGCGATGTTCTTCGCCGTGATCGCATGATAGAAGAAGTTCGACCGTACGTCATCCGCACGTACGACCGCTGGATCATCCTCGTCATCGTTCTGGTCGTGGGATACATCTTGTTCCGGCCGGTCTTCGCATTTTCCGCGTACTACCGCGGGGTCAGCTTCGAACGCATGCTCTCGATCGACATGGCAAAACACTATTATCAACGCGCGATCGACATCGACGCAAACGTGCCCGAGGGCTGGATCGGGCTAGGCGAACTCTACATGATCAACGGACGCGCCAGCCGCGAAGTGCACGATCGCGCGGTCGCCACATTCACAAACGGCGCTGCGGCCAACCCAAAGAACGCTGTCTTGCCGTTTCTGCTGTGCCGAACGTACTACGAGCAGGGGCACGATTTCAAAGATGCGTTGGCCGCCTGCCAAGACAGCGTGAAAATCGATCCGTCCAACAAGTTCGCGTGGGATTATGCCGCCTGGTCGACCCTGCAATTGGGCGACGCGAAGCAGGCGATCGGCTATTGGAAAATCGTGCTCGCGCTCGACCCGAACTACACCACCGCGCGCATCGCGATCAAAAAATACGCCCCGCGCACGTAGCGTTCGTTCGTCCCTCCGTCCGTACTAGGGCAAGCCGTACTAGGGCAAGCATCGCTTGCCCAAAAAATAGGTGAGCGATGCTCACCGTCCTACAAAAATGGGTCGGCTCTGCTCACCCTCCGACGGAAAATTTCAGTGGTGATCCACGCGCTGCGCCGGCCGCCGTGCGTGGATCTCATCGATGAGCTCCACGATTCCGTCTGTGGCCGCCGCGAGCAGTCTATCGCCTTTCTCGGCGCTGGCCTTTGTGGGGTCTCCCATGACGCCCGTCTTTGAAATCGCGCTCCAATGCTCCATCATGACCAGCGGTCCGTCGCCGCCGACCAGATCCGTCCAGTAATTCTTGGTGGCTTCGTGGGAAAGCTCACGCACCGCCTTGGACATGTCGACGAGATCGGGCCGCAGTGCGAGGTATATCGAGGTCTCAAATTCGCAGGCATGATTCATGCCGCCGATCCGGTCGGATTCGCGTAGCGATTCCGCGGCTTCGTGCACGCCGGGTGCGTTCCAATAGTTGACCGCTGCGACGAGCGCGCCGGTTTCCACGACGGTGAGCCGCGCGATGATGTCGACGAACGGCGTGTTGCTGCCGTGGCCGTTGACGATGAGGATCCGCCGGAAGCCGTGATGGGTCAGGCTCCGGCAGACGTCGACGCCATATTTGATGAACGTGTCGGCGCCGATGGTGAGCGCGCCTGGGAAGTCCATGTGATGCGGGCTGTAGCCATGGTTGATGGGCGGGACCAGCACGGCGCGTTCGGCAGCCTCCTTGACGGCGCGCTCGCACACTTCAGCGCAGAGCCGCAGATCCGTATCGATGGGCAAGTGCAACCCGTGATCTTCGATCGTGGCGACCGGAACGACGGCCACCTTGCCCGCCGCTGCTGCTTCTTTCACTTGAGGCCATGTGAGCTCACCATAACGATAGGAGGTCATGGCGTTCGACGTTCGCGTCGGATGTCGCGGTCCCTATTCGAGCCCGCCGGCCGCAAGGCGCTCGTCCAGATGCGCCGAACCACACGTGCCGTGAGCGGAGATATGGAACCGGATATGGCCGCATACGCAGCATGTTGGAACGATGCGCGATTCTTCGAAGCCCACGAGACACTCGAACCCCGGTGGATCCGGGAGCGCGACCCCGGCTTGCAGGCGCTCATCCAGCTGGCGGCCGCGTTGCATCATCTGACGCGGGCGAACGTGCGCGGCGCGAAAACGATGCTCGATCGATGCCTGGCGCGATTCGATAGCGCGGGTGCTGCACCGTCCTCGGTCGACCTGACCGAAATGGCCGCCTACGCGCGCCGGCTACAGCGCGAAGCCGGCAACAGCGATTCCGAATCGCTCATCGCCCAGCGTCCGCATATCGGCTGAACGGTTTACGGCTTGATCGGCTTCCTGCATTTCGACACCACCGGGTCGTTGCTCGGAAAGACGGCGAAGATCGTCCCGCTTGGTACCGTGATGTCCTTACCGTGGTGGAAATAATCGAACGCACCGACCACGACGCCGACGCCGACGACTGGAATGGCGCCGAGGTAGCCTGGGAGATTGTTGGACGCTCCCGCCGATCGCAGGTCCGACGAGTTGTGATCGAGAGCGACGCCCAGTTTTCGTCCGTCGGGCAAGAGAAAATAAAGCGGCTCCATCACGAGAGATCCGGCGCGTCCGCCCTTGGCGGCCGGCGAAGCCACGGTGACGATGCCCCAGCCGATGGTGTGCGGCTTTAGCACGATGCGATCGTGATACGTGACAGAGTTGATGGTTTGGAATTGAAAGAAGTCGCCGGCAAGCGCTTTTTCTGAATAGACCGAATTGGTCGTCTCCACGGCGATCGGGGTGCACG
>DATCBN010000099.1 GCA_036511855.1 Candidatus Eremiobacteraceae bacterium
CGAGCCGGTCCGCCTTCCCGTCCATTGATAGGATAGTGAAGGCGAACACGGCGAGCAGCGACGCGATAAGGATTGCGCTGACGGCAAGATCGGGAAGCGGCGAACGCCATCCCAGAGTTTGCGCCAGTTCGTAGCCGCCGACGCAGACCGCCAGCGCGGTGACCGCGATGATCCACACGCGCGTGGCTTTCACGAGCTCGAGCGGATGACGGCTATAGAGTTTGTGGACGAGCAGGCTGTCGAGTGTATCGGTGACCGCCATGCCCGCGGAAAACATGAGACCGATGACGACTGCGGCGATGACGCCGCCGCCGGTCGTGAAGGCTAAGGCATATGTGGCGACTTGGCTGGACGTATCGAATCCCAGACCGAACAGCAATCCGATCGTCATGGCGGCGAGAGGGCTGCTCGCCGCGCGAAGCGATTTCGGCAAGAGGGCGAATTTGAGCCCGTACGTTCCCTTGCTGGTGGGGACCGAGAGCTGCCGGACGTTATACGCCGCCAATGCGAAGAGCGTGAGTATGCTCACCCAGGTGCCGATCGTTTCGATGAGCTCGCCTTTGACGGCGATACGGCTGCCGAGCAGGCCGGCAAGCGCTGCGATCGACAGCACCATGACGGAGTGGCCGCCGGCGAAGAGCGTTCCAAAGAACTTGCTGAGTCTGCGGCCCGCCGACACGCCGTTGCGCGTGAGATTGTCGATTGCGGCGAGATGATCCGGATCCGCGCCGTGGCGTAAACCTAACGCGAAAACCGTAAACGCCGAAGCGCCGAGGCCGATCGGGAGCGTGGAATCGATCATGTCGCGAGGATCCTTTCTGCTTATCCTGACGTCAGGCGGTGTGCGGCGACTTGGAATGCATCTGGCTGTGAACGTGGCCCGGACGAATCGCGTAGCCTGCGATCGCTGCGATCGTCAGGGCTATAACGGACCACGCGGGCACCTGGATGATGCCGTTCGCAATCCCTTGACCGAACATCACTGCGCCAATCAACGAGATTACTGCGGCGGAGATGAGCGGCCCGAAAACGATCGCTCGTTCAAATTTCGGACTGCGCGCGATGAGCGCAGCTCCGCGTACGACGGCTATCCCTAGTCCGGTGAGCACCGCGGCGAGACCAACACCGAATGCCACGATGATGATGAGGCCGTATCCGAGCTGGTGCAACGTCAGCGCCGTGAGCATGACGACGAGCGCGGCCGGGCAGGGCGCGATGTTGCCGCTCATGGCGATGAGCATGACGCTGCGAAACGAGAGCGGCGCATTTCCTGGAATAGCGTGGCTGTGGCCGTGCGCGCTGTGGCTATGGTCGTGGCCGGCGTCGAGGCCTTGACCATGCTCATGTCTATGACCGTGCTCGTGAGCGTCGCCTCGTCTTGAGCGGACAAAACGCGCGAGCGCGTTCGCTCCAAGCCAGACGACTGCGACGCCGGAGATCACGGTGACCCACGGGTAGACCGCTTCCGGCACGATCCACTGCGCTGCCGAGAGCAACGCGAGACCGAGGAGAAGTACGCCGGCAGTGTGGGCGATCGTCAAGCCGGCGGCAAGTAGTAAAGCTTGTTTCGGCGTTGCGCGCGCGCCGACGAGCGAGACGGCGAGCAACGTCTTGCCGTGCCCCGGTTCCAGCGCGTGCAGCGCGCCGAGACCGATCGCGGCGAGCAGAGTGAGAACAACGACGAGCACGCTTGTGGGCCCGCGCGCCATCATGTCGGCAAGGGCGTTCGAACGGATCTGTGATGACGGTGCTGCGGCATCTGCGCCCGGAGCGGCGGCCGATGCGGCGATCCACGTGTTGCTCGCCGGTCGCCTTAGCGTCGCGGTGCTCACGTCGCGCGGCGACGTCAACATCGCGGTGGGATAGTGCGTGAGTTCGTCGGTCGGCTCGGTTGCGGGCGCGATCACGACGTCTTTCCAACCTATCCGGTCGGGAAATGTCCGGTCGTCGATGGTGAGCGTTCGAGCCGCTCCCGGGCGAACGAGAAAATCGTCGACCCAGTAGAGCGTGGGCAGTCCGCCGGCTCCCGGGCGCGTGCGCACAAGCGGTGCGCCCAGCGCAACTAACGGAAGCCGAGTGCCTTGGGCTGCGACCAACAAGCCGCCAGTCACGACGGTGACCTCCGAATCGGCCCACGCTCGCAGGCCGGACTTGTCTAGCACGCCGCTCGCGCTTCGCGCACGCATGACGGCGAACGTCGGGATCTCGGCCATGTCTAGAGCATAGCGGATACGCAGCGCATCGCCCGACTGGCGCACTTTCACGAGATGGTTGATCGTGAAGTTGCCCAACGGATGCGCCGATGCCGTTCCGCGAGAGCCGGCGAAGCAAAGAAGCGCCGCAAACAACGCGGCCCAAGCCGCAATGCGTTTACAGGATGGGAACCGACGCAAGCTATCGCTCATCTTCGTCATTAACGGGCGACGACTGAATTCGGATTACGGTGACGCGCGGAATTTTGCGGCAGCAGCAAGCCGATGAGCACACTGGACCGTTATACGGATGACCATGCTTCGAATGACGGCCGACCGACCTCCCTTTGTGGAGCGCTTCTTTGTCCGCGCGGACAACGCAGTGCGCGTCTTGCGTCCGGTCGCGTCCAGAGGCGCCGGCAGCGGCGCGGGCGAAAACGCCGTCGTGCAGATTGACGATGGCACGATTGTCAAGCGTATTGCCGATGGCGACCACGGCGCGTTCGCGGCGTTATACGACAAACACTCTGCGCTCGTGTACGGCGTCGCAAAGCGTGTGCTCGGCAACCGGGAGCAAGCCGAAGACGTCACCCAATCCGTTTTTCTCCAAGTGTGGGCGAGGCCTGAAGCGTTCGCCGGCGGCAACTTCGCGGCGTGGATCGCTCGCGTCGCGCGAAACGCGTCGCTCGATATCTTACGCAGTGCGGCCGTGCGTACGCGCGAACCCGAAATCTCAATCGACCTGCCGGCCGAGGGTGCGCTCGAAGAACAAGTCTTCGAGCGCGTGCGGGCGACCGCGCTCGCCACAGCCGTTGCAGCCCTTCCCGAAGATCAGCGCATCGCAATCGAGCAAGCATATTTCGCGGGCCTCAGCTATCGCGAGGTGGCCGATCGGCTGAACGCACCCCTCGGAACCGTGAAAAGCCGCATCCGCATGGGTCTGCGCAAGCTCCTCGAGTCCTTGCAGCAAGTGGTGCCGACATGAGCACGGCGCACACCGACGAAATGCGGGAGCTCGCCGCGCTGTACGCCCTCAACGCCGTCGACGCGACGGAGTGCGCCATGGTGCGCGCACATATCCTCACGTGCGACGTGTGCCGCAAGGAGTATGCCGACGCGATGGTCGCGGCAAGCGGGCTTGCGGCGTCGGTCGCCACCCCGCCGCCGCCGGATCTGCGAGCGATCGTATTGGCCGCCGCAGCCGCGCAGCCGCGGTCCAAGAGCGTCGTATCCATTTTCCGGCGCAAGCGCTTTTATGCGGCACTCGTCGGTGTCGCCGCCGTGATCGCCGCGCTCTTCGTCTTTCACACGCCGAGCGGGTCCACGTGGCCACTCGCGTGTCTGCCTTCGCCCACCGCTTGCGGCGTGAGCGGCCGCGTGGTTGCGGCGGGCGGCGTGCTGCGAGTCGAAGCGAATGGACTTGCGGCTCTGCCGTCGGGCAAAGTGTATCAGGCGTGGATCATCCAGCCAGGTGGCAAGCCGGTACCGGAGCCGACTTTTGTTCCCGACGCAGGCGGTCGAGCCGCTGTCGAGGTGCCTTCGGGTCAGCCGAAAGGTACGCTGATCGCCGTCACCATCGAGCCGGCCGGCGGCTCGCAAGCGCCGACCACGAAACCATTCGTCGCGGCAACGCTTGACTAATTGATTCCTTTTGGTAGGAGGGTGAGCTCGTACTAGGGCAAGCATCGCTTGCCCAATTGGGTGAGCGATGCTCACCCTAGTACGGTTGCCCTCTAATTAGATCGTCGGTATTACAGTATTAAGCAGCGCGAAATACGAGCGCCGCGTTGAGTCCGCCGAATCCGAAACTATTGGACAGCACCACGTCTTGTTTGAGCGGGGTCGGCACTTCGGGCGAATAGCGCAGGTCGCAGTCGGCGCCCGGCATCTCCAAATTGATCGTGGGCACGACGACGCCTTCGAGGATGCCCATCGCGCACAGCCCAGCCTCGATCGCGCCGGTCGCACCGAGCGCGTGCCCGGTCATTCCTTTGGTTCCCGAAACGATTATGCGATCGGCGGCGGCGCCGAAGAGCGCACGGATAGTCCTGCTCTCGGTTGAGTCGTTGAGCGGCGTCGACGAACCGTGCGCGTTGATGTGATCCACTTGGGCCGGTTCGACGCCGGCCTCGCGCATTGCACGCGCCATCGCGCGGCCGGCCTCACGGCCGTCTTCGCGCGGCGCCGTCATGTGGTCGCCGTCATTCGTGAGCCCGTAGCCTGCGATTTCGGCGTACGGCACCGCGCCGCGCGCCACCACCTCCTCTTCGCGCTCGAGGAGCAGCAGACACGCGCCTTCGGACATGACGAACCCGTCGCGGCCGGCGTCGAACGGGCGGCTCGCCGACCCTGGATCAGCGTTTCGCGTCGACATCGACTTGATGATGTCGAACGCGCCGAAGGTGAGCGGCGCTAGCGGCGCCTCAACGCCACCGGCGAGGGCCGCTCGGCAAACGCCATCGCGGACGGCACGAAACGCATCACCGATGGCGACGGCGCCGGCGGCACACGAATTGGAGTTCGACTGCGTGGGACCGTGCAATCCGAAGTGGATGGCGACGTTGCAACACGATGAGGCGCCGAAGACATTGAGGGCGAGCGATGGATGAACCCCGCGTAGCCCGTGCTCGCTATAGCTCTTATACTGCGATTCGGCGAAGACCACACCCCCGAGGGCGGTGCCGATCCATGCGCCTATTTCCGGATCGTCGCCGCTAGGCGTCACGCCGGCATCATCGAACGCGAGACGCGCCGCCGAAATCGCGAACTGGCTGAACCGTTCGGTGCGCTGCGCCTGTTTGCGGTTGAGAAATGCCACAGCGTCGAAATCGTCGATCTGCCCGGCGACCTTTGATCGCATGTCCGTGACATCGAACCTGTCGAGCGCCTTCACACCGCGCTTGCCCGCGAGCGCGCTGGCCCACAATTCCTTGCGGCCGATGCCGATCGGCGTGATCGCTCCGATACCGGTGATGAAGACGCGGCTCTTCACGTGCGGGCCTCCGCTAGTGCTTTGAAGCAAGCGAGCGTCTTGCTCGCAATGGCTTGGATGAAGTAGTCCCCGATGATCCGCCGGCCGATCCAGTCGCCTACGAATGGAACGAGCCTGAAATCGAGTTCGTGCTCGATGATCACCCGCGTCCCATTGGGCAGCGGTTCGAAGCGCCACGCAACTTCCATTCCAGCAGTCCAGCCTGAAACGTGAGTGAATTCGATTCGAGGAGTTGCCGGATCGAGACGCTCGACCGCGGTCCAGCGCACGCCGATCCGCCCGCGCCGGGCAGCCATCACGGCGAGCCGTTCCCGCGGCCCCTCCGTGAGGACGTGCACGTAACGGTAGTGAGGAAGCAGCTCCGGCCAGCGGCTCACGTCCTCGGCGAGTGCGTAGATCTCGTGAGCCGGAGCGGCGATGTCGATCGACGTCGAAGCATGCATCACGCGAGCAGCCGTGCGAGCAGCGCCGGCGAGAGTGCGCGGGCAGCGGGTGCGGCCCCCGCGATCGCCGCCAACACGGTTTCCGCGACCGCAGGATCTCGTCGCACGCTTCGAGCCGCGCGCGCCCGCATGAGCGGCGTGCGTATGACCAAATCGACTGCCGCGGCCAGAATGCGGCGCGGCAGAACGAGTTCGCGCCGGGCGCGCCCAAGCGCGCGGGCCACGTGGGACGCGCGTTGGCCAGCAAGCAATGCAAGTGCCGCGTCGGCGCCGGCGCTCGAACTTTCCAGCGCGATCGCGACGCCTTGGCCGACGAACGGATCGAGCATGCCGGCAGCGTCGCCGGTCAACATGACCCGTCCGGCAACGAGGCGCGCGGGTTCGTATCGCAGCGGTCCGACCGCGACGCGCTTTTCGAGACGCGAAGCCTCAAAGCGCAAGCGGCCGGCGGACAGCTCGTCGACGATCGCGTCGGCGGCCTCATCGCCGGCAACGGGGCGGGGCATCACCAGCATCGCGTTTGTTATCTCGTCACCGAGCGGATTGCGCGCGTAGTAGCCGCCGGCGCCGATGCACATCTCTAAGGTGTCGTCCGAGCGGCTACTCGCGCCACGTAAGTGACCGCCGACCGCCCAACGCCCGCCGCGACCTTGCGCGCCGGCAAGCCCGCAGCGCGCTGCCACGGTAGACCATGCGCCATCCGCACCGATCAAGACCCGAACGCGACTCGACTGATCGGCTCCATCGGCATCGCGGAAGGCGACGCGCAGCATTTCCCCTTCATCCACCGCGTGAAGAAATGCGCCGTGCACTTCGCGTGCGCCGCACGAGAGGGCTGCATCGCGAAGCGCGTTGTCGAGCGTCGCTCGCGACAGCGAAAGCGCTCCATCGCCCGGCAAGGTCAGGAGCACGGGGTCGGAGCCGAATGCGGCGAGCGAGACGCGACGCAACCGGTGAGCTCCGGAAAGCACGGCATCGGCGCAGCGCAGATCGCGTAACGCCGCGATCGCTCCGGGGCTCAGGTATTCGCCGCAGACTTTCGTGCGCGGAAAACGTGAGCGTTCGAGAAGCGCCACGTCGACGCCGACGCGCGCGAGGCGCAACGCGATGGACGACCCGGCCGGCCCTGCGCCGACGATCATCACGTCGGCGTTCATCGGCCACCCGACAGCGTCATCCGTGCGGCGAAATGCGTGCGCGCCGAGATGCGCGTCCAACGCGCTTCGAACGCAAGCGCGCGAGCCTCGCTTGGCGAGTACGCGCGCCGCACGGAAAGTGGACCGTCGTGCAGTGTGAATCGATTCCGGGTGAAAAGCGGAAACGCGGCCCTTGCCAGCAGCCAGCCCGCCACGCTTCGCCGCAGATCGTTGACGATCACGTCGCGTCCGACCCGCGCCATCTCGGCGAGCGCGCGGACCGCCTCCGGGGGATCGAAGTGATGCAGCGCAAGATTGCACGTGACGAGATCGAAGCTGCGGTCGGGAAAGGGAAGCGCGCCTGCATCGGCATGGACGAGTTCGATGTCGGTCCGTCCCCGCACGCGCTCGGCCGCGGCGGTGAGCGCCCGGGCCGAACGGTCGAGCGCGACGCATGTGGATGAGATGCCGCGCGCGCGAAGGTGATCGACGATGGCGACCGGCATATCGGCGCTGCCGGTGCCGATGTCGAGAATCGTGCGCGGGGACACGGCCAGCCGGTTGACTTCTATCACAGTTGCGCGCACGCCACCAAGCCATTTATTGATCATCGCGAGGTCGCGGAAGTTCTCGCTCCACTCGTTTGGCGAGCCCGCGCCCTCGTCGTCCATGAGTTCAGCTTGCGCTAAGCGTTGCATTGGAACGACTCGGTACGACGCAGGTCACTTCTCGACCCGCCCACTTCCGCTTTGGCTTTAAGTTGGGTATGATTGTCCTATTGAACGGGCGACATGCGCCTCGAAAGGTATCCGAAGCATTGTGAGCGCGAGCAGCACGAAAACTATGCCCAGAAAACACTCCGACGGAGCAGCCGTGCCGGCCGATGTCATCGCGATCGCAACCCGCGCCGCACGAGCCGTCAGCCGCGAGCATACCTCCGACGTCCAAAGCGTTGACGACGCGCTCGCGTTCGTCCTCACGCGCCCTATGGCCACACCCAGGGAAATGGGAGCGGCATTCGATCAATTCATCGCCGCCGCCGCGGATCTCGCGGGCTGCATGGTGCAAAGCCGCATCACGCCCGGCCTCAGCGGTGTGACGATATCTTGGGACAAGAGCACCGTGCCATCGCGCGATTGGCTTCGTAGACTCGAAGCAGAGATCGTCGCGTTTGGCGCGTGCAGCGGACTACAGGTCTGGTTCCGCCGCCACTGATCAGAGGTCAGGCGCCCGATTCACCACCCGCGGGCCCGTAGAACATCACCCACGTGCCGAAGTCATCGCTGAAGTCCTCGAACCGGTGATCGATTCCGGCCGGCACGAATAGCGCGTCGCCGGTCGCGAAACGATGCCGGACATCGCCGTTTTTGAACCAACCGCTGCCGCTCGCGATCACGTAGAGCTCATCTCGCGTGTGCGTCCGCTGCTCGTCCACGCCGTGAGGCGCATAGAATTCCAGCGAGAGCGTTCCATGCGTGAACACGTCGGCGGCAAGCGATCCGGGTGACGGACCTAACGCCGCCGCCGATTCGAGCGGAAAGTGATGTCGATCCGTCACTGCGTCGTCGCTAACCGATTTTCTCGCTCACCGACTTGGCCTGCATGAACAGCAAGAGATAGTCCGGGCCGCCTGCCTTGGAGTCGGTCCCCGACATGTTGAACCCGCCGAACGGATGCGCACCGACCATCGCGCCCGTGCACTTGCGATTCAAATACAGATTGCCGACGTGGAATTCGTCGCGCGCTCGGGCGAGCTTAGCGGCGTCGCTCGAGTAGACAGCGCCGGTGAGCCCGAACTCCGTGTTGTTGGCGATCTCGAGCGCGTGATCGAAGTCCTTCGCCTTGATCACTGCCAAAACGGGCCCGAATATCTCTTCCTGCGCCAGCTTTCCGTCGGGTGGGATGTCCGCGAATACGGTCGGTTCGGCGAACCATCCTTCGTTGCCAACTCGCCCGCCGCCCGACACGAGCCGTCCTTCGCGTTTGCCTTCTTCGACATACGATTGGATCTTTTTGAGCGAGCGCTCGTTGATGACGGGTCCCATGTAATTGCTTGGATCGGCGGCATCGCCGACGCTGATCTTCTTCACTCGTTCTGCGAGTTTGGCGATGAATTCGTCGTAGATGGGCGCTTCGACGATTGCGCGCGAGCACGCCGAGCACTTCTGTCCTTGGTATCCGTACGCGGCTTGCGCCACGCCTTCAACGGCGGCATCGAGATCGGCGTCGGCGGCGACGACGATCGAATCCTTGCCGCCCATCTCGGCCACCACACGTTTGATCCAGATCTGACCGGGTTGCGGTTGGGCCGCCAGTTGATTCACGCGCAGTCCGATTTCTTTCGAACCGGTGAAGGCGATGTAACGCACGCGGGGATTTTTAACCAATTCATCGCCGATGGCGCCGCCAGATCCGGTTATGAAGTTCAAGACGCCCGGTGGCAAGCCGACGCTCTCGAGCAGTTCGACGAACTTTGCAGCAACGACCGGCGAATCGCTTGAGGGCTTGAGAACGACGGTGTTGCCGGTGACGATCGACGCTGCGGTCATGCCCACCATGATGGCGAACGCGAAGTTCCACGGCGGGATGATCACACCGACGCCCAATGGTATGTAGTGCATCCCATTTTTTTCACCGGGGATCGGCGTGACCGGATGGGTACCGTCGAAGCGCAGCATCTCGCGCGCGTAATACTCGAGGAAGTCTATGCCTTCAGCGACATCTCCATCTGCCTCGATCCAACTTTTTCCAACCTCGAGCACGAGCCACGCGTCGAATTCGAACCGGCGCCGGCGCACTTCCGCGGCCGCCTTGAACAGCAGGTCGGCGCGGCGAGAAGCGGGGACGCGCGACCAGGTTTTGAACGCTGCCTCTGCGGCCGTGACCGCCGCTTGAGCCTGCTCGACTGTGGCGGCCTGCACGGTGCCGATCACTTCGGACGGCTTGGAGGGGTTGTTCGACGCGGTCTGTTTCGGCGACGTCACGCGTTTGCCGCCGATGACCAGGTCGTATGTCGTGCCGAAACTGGCGCGGACGGATTTGAGCGCGTCCAGCATCGCCGACTTGGACTTCTCATCGCGAAACGTGATGATCGGCTCGTTGGCGAACGGGGCGATCGTGTCGAGAACGGTTGCCATATCTTCTTCCTTATCTCTGGTGGGATGTGGAGTTTGGCGCGGTCGCGGCCCGGCCCCTGTGAGCTATCTGTAGGGCCGACTTTTATGGTCGGCCGGCGAGCTTCAGCTCGCCAACTCAACTCCTCACACCGCCGCGACAACACCTTGAGAATCCGTGCCGGCCGCGAGACGCTTGCCGGATTTTCTGGCGGCGGCATACGCGCGCATCGCCCGGCCGAATCGTGCCATCGCCTCTGCAGCGAGTTCTTCGGGCAGCGTGCCGTACGAGAGCCGCAACGCGTTGTTGGCGGGCGTCGTCGGGAAAAACGCCGCGCCGGGTAGGAACAGCACACCTTCGCGCGCTGCGTATCCGAATAAATCGACCGATGACCAGCCGCGCGGCAATTCGACCCAGACGTTGACGCCGCCGGACGGCGTGCTCAGGCGCGTGCCGTCGGGCACGACCCGGCGCAGCTCTTTCATCAGCGCGTCACGCCGGCGGCCGTAGAGAAAACGCGCTGCCCGCAAGTGACGGTTAGCCGCTTTGGATTCCAGGAAGCGCACCAACGCGCGCTGCGCAACCGTCGTCGTGAATGTGTCCGCGCGCAACTTCGCCGCATACAACGCTCGCATCGCTGCGCCGCGAGCCGCGATGTAGCCGATGCGAAGGCTCGGAAACAGAAGTTTCGATAGGCTTTCTATGGTCACCACGGCGTCGTCGCGCGACGAAGCCAGCAGCGGAGGCGGCGCTTCGCCATCGTAGCAAAGGGGCCAGCACGTCTGATCCTCGACCACCGTGAGTTTCGCGGCGCGCACGGTCTCGAGGATGGGCCGATGTCGCGCCCGAGCCAGGAAACCGCCTGTAGGATTGTGCGCCGCGGTATTGAGATAAAGCAAACGCGGAGAGAACCGCCGCACGCCATCGCGAAGCGAGTCCGGCAGCACGCCGTCCGCATCGCGCGCGACGTTCACCCACGAGACCCTGCGCTGGTCGAACACTTCCAACGCTGAGAAATACGTCGGCGCTTCCGCGGCGGCGAAATCTCCTTGTTCAAGGAACGTCTCTGCAACGAGGCTGAGCGCCTGTTGCGCGCCGCTCACGATCAAGATGTCGTCGGGTCCGATGTCAGCGCCGCGCGCCCGCAAGCGTTCGGCGAAGAGTTCGCGCAAGCGCTCGTCGCCGCGATCGGCGCGATACTGATGGATCTCGGCGGGATCGTCGAGGAACGTGCGCGCATAGCAGCGTGCGAAATCGGGCAATGGATAGGTTTCCGGCGCGGTGTGGCCGTTCGAAAGCGCGATCGTGCCTGCGCGCACCGACCAGCGCGACAAATGCATCGCGGCGACGCGCCGGTTTTGTGCGCCGTCCGGCGAGATGACGGAATCGATGTCATTGATCGACGACCGGGTGTCGTGAGCCACGCCGCCCTGTCCATTCAAGCGGCCCGATCCGATTGCGGCGGCGCCGTCGTACGTCGCGAAGGTGCCGCGGCCCGTCCGGGAAACTACCAAGCCCTCGGAGGCGAGCGCTTCATACGCCTGGCTTGCGGTCACGAGCGCCACTTCGTGCGTGCGCGCGAGTTCGCGAAGCGAAGGCAGCCTCGCACCTATGGTCACGACGCCATTGCGGATCTGCAGGGCGATGCCCTCAGCCAATTGCTGATATAACGGCCTTCGGTCGCGGGCGTTCAGCACCACGATCTGCAAGACGCCGCTCGCGGTGTTCTTATTGACTCTATTCACTAGTATAACAATAAGGCCAATGAATACGAATAGTCAAGACAGCGATGCGGCAAAACCCATCATCGCGGCGGTAACGTCGCCGGGCGAGATCGAGATCGGCGTCCGCTTCCGGCACACGATGAAGGTGGAGCTTGGAATGTCCGTCGCCGGGCTCCGCCCCGACTGGGCGGAACGCGAAACCGCATATTTCGCCCGGCGGACGTCGGAGGGCTGCGCGCAGTGGCACCTTGCGCGAGTCGGCGAGGAATTCGTCGGATCGTCGTGCGCGTTCGTCGACGATTCCTGGGCGTCTACTTTGCTAACGCGTCCGAAAACCGGCTGGATAATCGGCGTCTACGTCTTGCCCAAATTCCGCCGGCGCGGCATCGCGCGCGGGTTGACAGATGCCGCGCTGCGCTGGCTGCGGGGCACGAGCTGCACCGAGGCAAAATTGCACGCCTCCTCATTTGGACGCGGTATTTACGAATCGCTCGGCTTTGCGCTCACGAACGAGATGATACTAAAGCTTTGACCCGGTCAGCGCGGCGTGTTCGGCGGATTGTCCGCGCCGGGCGTCTGTGCGCGACCCGGCAACTGAACCGTGAATTTGCGGCGGCGCAAGTCGGGAGATCCGGGCTTGGACATCTCCATTCCGGGATCGCGAATCGCCATGTCCTTGTCGTTGACGCGCCCGATATGCCGCAGATCGAGCGCGATGCTCGACGTCCCTTCTTCCACACTCATCACCGCGCTATACGGGGTCAGACGCCCCGGTTCATCTATCGAGCCTATATCGCGGCGCCGGCCGAGTCGCGCAAGGGCTTACCGGCGAATTTCAGCAATTCATCGCCGTTCAAATTCGACGTACTTGGAGGACGGCATGAAAAGATATCTGGCGGAATTCATTGGCACGTTCGTGTTGGTGCTCGTCGGCGTCGGCTCAGCCGTGCTCGACGGCAAGGCCCTCGGACCTGTCGGCATCTCACTTGCGTTTGGGCTGACGCTCGTCGCGATGGCCTACGCGATCGGCCCGATCTCCGGTTGTCACATCAATCCGGCCGTCACGTTCGGTCTCGCGGCGGCCGGCAAGTGCAAGTGGGCGGACGTGCCCGGCTACATCGTCGCGCAATGCGTCGGCGCCATTCTCGCGTCGCTCGTGTTGTTCGTGATCGCAGGCGGCGTCGCGGGCGGGTACGACGTTTCTGTTACCGGTTTTGCCGCTAACGGATTCGGTGATCACTCGCCTGGCGGATATGGCCAAACCGCGGCATTCCTCACCGAGATGTTCTTCACGTTCGTGCTCGTGCTGACGGTGATCGGAGCGACCGCCGATAAGGCGCCCGCCGGATTTGCCGGCCTGCCGATCGGGTTCGCGCTCGCGGTCACCAATTTCGCGGCCATCCCGGTGACGAACGCGTCGATCAACCCGGCTCGAAGCCTTGGTCCGGCCTTGTTCGTCGGCGGATGGGCGCTCGGTCAGCTCTGGCTGTTCATCCTCGCACCGATCGCGGGCGGCATTCTCGCGGCCATCGTCTACCGGCTCGTCCGCGAGTGATTCGGCACGCGACGGCGAATCGAGAACGTCTATGTCGGTAACTGAAATCGAAGGTTCGCTCTCGCGCGACGAGCGTGCGCGATACGCTCGCCACCTCATTCTTCCGGAAGTGGGGCTTGCTGGCCAACGCAAGCTCAAGGCCGCGCGCGTCGCGCTGATCGGCGCCGGCGGACTCGGGTCGCCGGCTGCCCTCTATCTCGCTGCGGCGGGAGTCGGGACGCTCGGCATCATCGACGATGATCTCGTCGACGCTTCGAATCTGCAACGACAAGTCATCCATTCCACAGCGGCGATAGGCCAGCGCAAGACCGCCTCCGCCGCCGCGCGCATCGAAGAGCTCAATCCGGGCGTGCGCGTCGAGTCACATAATGTCAGGCTGACGGCGGACAATGCGATGGAGCTGCTGTGCGGCTTCGACATCGTCATCGACGGAACCGACAATTTCCCCACGCGATACGCCGCCACCGATGCTTGCGTGCTGTTGGGAATCCCTTACGTCTATGGAGCGGTCTATCGCTTTGAAGGACAGACGTCATTTTTCGACGCTCGCGTGGGACCGTGTTATCGCTGCCTCTTTCCAGAGCCGCCGCCGCCCGGCGCCGCGCCATCGTGCGAAGAAGCCGGCGTTCTCGGCGTGTTGCCCGGCATCATCGGTTTGCTGCAGGCGACGCAAGCCATCAAGGCCATCGTCGGAATCGGAAAGTCGCTCGCCGGCCGCCTGCTCGTCTTCGATGCGGTCGAGATGACGTTCCGTGAGCTGCGGTTACGCAAGGATCCGAACTGCGCGCTATGCGGACCAAAGGCGACGATTCAGGCGCCCATGCAATTCGACGCGACATGTCAAACCACAGGCGATAAGCCGCAAGGGAGTGTGCTCGTGCAACAGACGCCTTTTGACGTGCAACCGGCAGACATCAAGGCGAGGCTCGACCGCGGCGATTCATTCGAATTGCTCGACGTTCGGGACGAGGACGAGATCGAGCTCGCAGCGCTGCCGCATACGGCGAACATCCCTTCGTACGAGATCTCCGAGCGCACCGGCGAGATAGACCGCACTCGCGACGTCGTCGTCTTCTGCCACTCCGGGGGCCGCAGCGCGCGCGTGGTGACTTTGTTGCGAATGCAAGGTTTCGACAATGTCTACAATTTGAACGGCGGCATTTCGCGCTGGTCCGCAGAGATAGATCCCACGGTTCCGACCTACTGAAGGATACGGCGTTGACCTCGATGAGCGTGTCGACTGCGAAATAGACTGAATGTGTACTGCTGCGGAGCCGGCGACGACGCCTTGAACCGTTGCGACGAGTTTGGCCGACCATAGAGGTCGGCCCCACAGAGTTCATCCACGACGATCGATATGGCCGCTGAAGATTCTCGCGCAAGTCCGACGTCAATCGCGAGCGATGAACACCGTCAGCGATCCGGGACCGTGGGCGCCGAGCACGACCGTTTTTTCGATGTCGGCCGTGCGGCTCGGCCCGGTGATGAAAACTCGTTCGCCGCGCTCGGCGTCGCCTGCGCTAAGTGCGCCGTCATTCAAGCCATGCGTCAATTGCGATGAGCGCCCCACGATGATGCATGCCGGCGGCAAGTACGGCAGCAGCCGGTCTTCGTAGCTCGAGACCCGGACAACGGCGGATCCGATATCCGCGATGAGCGACTCGGCCGCGATGATGGCGCAGTCGGCCGTTTCCAAAAATTCGGCGGACGCCCCGGACGTTTCGATCAACCGGTCCGCGGCAATCTGTGAAGCCGCCTGCCGTGCAAGGTCGTCGCTCTGCACAGCGATCGCGTGAAAACCCAAACGCGCGACGTGATCGGCGACCGCTCGCGCCAAAGCGTCGATGCCTTTGTCGACGACGATGACGGCGTCGCCACCCACCAATTCAAGCTCGCGCGCAAATCGTGCGCTCAAGGTTTCCGAATTCGCCTCATCGTCCGGTACTGGCCCGGCTGGCTCGAAAGACGGTGAGTCTGCGAATTCGATTGGCAAAGGAGTGCGCAGCGCGGCGCGAATCCGCATCATGATCTCCGTCCGTGCGTCTGAGTTCACGGCCGCGTCGCCCACCATTCGCGAAAAGTCTGCCGGGCTGGTACCGGCAGCGCGCGGCCGCGCATCCACGCGCCGAGCGGCCCCGGCTTCCATGGCGATGCTTTGCCGACGGCGATGGCGGCGCGCAACCAGGCGACGGCGCGTTCGTATGTGCGGACGCTCATCATGGCCCGCGCGAATAGACCCATCGCGCGACGTTCCAAACCGCCGCCGCTCGCGCCAGCGTCAACCGATGCGCGGCGAAGACGGACGAGCTGCAACGGTAGATCGATCTTGACCGGGCATTCGTCTTTGCATGCGCCACAAAGGGTGGATGCGAACGGCAACACGGCTGCGGCGGACGGGTCGACCATCTTCGGGGTCACAACAGCCCCGATGGGGCCGGGATAGACGGATCCGTACGCCGCGCCGCCGACGCGCCTGTAGACCGGACAAACGTTCATGCATGCGCCGCATCGGATGCAATAGAGCGCTTCGCGCGTGTCAGGATCGGCGAGCAGCGCCGTTCGGCCCGCGTCGACGATGACGCAATACTGACGCTTGCCTATTTCCGGGCCGAGAAAGTGATGCGTATACGTGGTGATTTTTTGTCCGGTGCCCGAACGCGCAAGCAATTGAAGGAATATGTTGAGATCGGCGGTCCGCCGGATCACCTTTTCGATACCCATCAGAGCTACGTGCACCGGCGGCGCCGCAGCGGAAAGTCCGCCGTTTCCCTCGTTCTCCACCACCACGAGCGTGCCGGTCTCCGCCACGGCGAAGTTCACGCCGGTCATGCCGACCCCGGCGCGAAGGTAGCGAGCGCGCAAGTGTGCGCGCGCGGCGAGGGAGAGGGCTTGGGGGTCGTCGGTGTATTCGAGCCCGAGCTTGCGCGCGAATAAGTGGCCAACGTCGTGACGCGAAAGATGCGCGGCGGGGGCAATGACATGCGTCGGCTTGTGGCCCGCGAGCTGGACGATGAATTCGCCGAGATCGGTCTCGACCGGCTCGATGCCTGCGGCTGCGAGCTCTTCGTTGAGCCGCAACTCTTCGGAGACCATCGACTTTCCCTTGACGACCGACGTCGCGCCGTGAGCGCGGCAGATGCGCAAGAATGCCTCCGCGGCCTCGGCGGCTGTGCGCGCCCACACCACTTCGCCGCCACGCTCGACGAATCGACGTTCGAATTGTTCGAGCAACTCGGCGAGATGCGCAATGGCGTCCGCCTTCAGCGAGTGCGCTTGGTTACGCAGCTCCTCCCACGGTACGTCGATTTGGGCCGCGCGCTTGTGATCCAGCGATCGCTGCATCGATCCCGCCAATACCGGAGCCGCGTTTGGCCGTCGAAAGCTCCGCTCGACTGCACCGCGATCGAAGTGCGCGCTCACGTCTCCGCCAGCACTTCAGCCAGGTGCAATGTTGTCAATGCCGATGACCGATTGCGCAGCATCCCATCGACGTGCAGCATACAGCTCGGATCACCCGAGACGAGGAATTCGGCGCCGGTCGACATCGCATTGACGCACTTCGCTTCGCCCATCGACGTGGACAGCGCGTCGAACGAAACGCTGAACGACCCACCAAAGCCGCAGCACTCTTCGGCCATGGGCAAATCGATGAGGGTGAGATCGCGCACCGAGCGCAGCAGCGTGAGCGATGCGTCGACCGACCTCAGTTCGCGACGCGCGTGGCAGCCTTCGTGAAACGTGACGCGGTGAGGGAAGCGCGCGCCGACATCGCCGACTCCAAGCACACCGGTGAGAAACGACGCGAAATCGTAGACGCGATCGCCGACGGACGTAGCGCTAGACAACGGATCCATGTGCGCAAAGCCGGCTCGCGCCATCGCTGCGCACGATCCGGATGGCGTCACAATCCACGGATATTCATTGAAAACGTTCGCGAATCGCTGCGCGATCGCCGCGGCGAGCGGCCAATTGCCGGCATTGTACGCGGGTTGGCCGCAACACGTTTGTCCGGGCGGATACTCCACGTTGACGCCCAGGCGTTCTAGCACGGTCACTGCCGCCCGCGCAACCTCGGGATTGAACACGTCGACGAAGCACGGAACGAACAGCGCCACTGGCTCGCCGCGATGATAGGCTCGCGCATCGTTCATCGCTCCAGCGGTTCTGCCTTAAGCCGCATAGCCCCTTATCGCGCAAAACAAGTCGGGTTCACAGGGCGAGTTTGGCGCGCGGAGAAATTGACGCCGCTAGGTTTGGTCCGTCCAAAACCCTCGTGTCGACAAATTGGAGTAATCACGCATGCATATCCGATCCCGCGCTTTTTTCTGTGCGGCCGCCGTCGCGACGGTCGTTTTTCTTGGCAATGCACCCGTTCTTGCGGCGCCGCGGCCGGTGACGGCTGAAGACCTCTTCAAGCTTTCGCTTGTGTCGTCGGCGCAGATCTCGCACGACGGCAAGCGCGTGGCGTTCGTCGTGACGAAGCTCGACGGGCCGAAGAACACCTACCTCAACAACTTGTGGATCGTCGATGTCGAGAGCGGCAAAGTCTGGCAACTGACTCGCGGCGACAGCGACGGAGATCCATCGTGGTCGCCGGACGACCGCTGGCTCGCGTTCGACAGCGGACGTGCCGAGAAATCGCAGATATACAGAATCTCGCTCGGCGGCGGCGAAGCCCAGCGCATCACGAACGTCGCGGGAGGCGCGTTCGCACCGCAGTGGTCGCACGCGGGCACGCGCATACTCTTCCAATCTTCCACGACTCTCCCCATGCCGAAGACGAACGTGGACTGGAAAGCTGCAGGCTTCACACCGACGGACGACCAGCGCACGAGCGACGTCCGCACCATCAACGTGCTTCACTTCGAAGACAACGGCCGCGGCGAGACCTGGACGAAAACGGTGCATCTGTGGACGGTGAACTCCGACGGCAGCGGAGCGAAGGCGCTGACTTCCGGGACCACCTACTCCGAAGGTCAGGCCTCATGGTCGCCCGACGACAAGCTCGTCCTCTTCGGATCGTATCGAGGCTTCGATGCGATGCAGTTCCGCAGCGATGCCTATATCATGTCTTCTACCGGCGGCGCGATGCACAAGGTTCCGCTGCCGGCCGATTCCATCAACGGCCCGGTCTGGTCCCCCGATGGCTCGTCGATTTGGTACGGGGAAAACACCTCCGCGGATCCCGCCGGCTATCCGGCTATCGCACACGCACGTTTGGACGGAAGCGACCGGTACACCGTCGTGGCGGGGAATAAATATGCGTTTGGCGACGCCGTGCTCACCGACACAAAAGAGGGCGGCAACGGATGTGGTCCGCTCTTCGACTCGCAGGCGCACTGGTTCATTGCCGACGTCAGCACGCCCGGCGGCACCGCGCTGATGAAGTTCGACGCACAGAGCGGTGCGGCTCAAACCATCATCGGCGGATCGCTCGAGATCTCCGAGTGCTCGATGAGCGACGATGGCTCCCGCGTCGCGTACGTTTCATCCGACGCAACGCATCCCGGCGAAGTCTACGTCGCATCGACATCGGGCGCGGACCCGCGCCAATTGTCGTTCACCAACCGCGACTATCTCGCGAGCGTGGCCGTTTCCGATCCCGAGGCGTTCACGGTAAAAGATTCGGCGGGTCTCGACGTGCACGCCTGGATCATGCGCCCGCCGAATGCGGTTGCAGGACGACGCTATCCCACCATCCTCGACATCCACGGCGGGCCTGAGACCGAGTTCGGCAATTCGTTCTTCCACGAATTCCAATATCTCGCGGCACAGGGATACAACGTCGTCTATGCGGATCCGCGCGGGAGTGTGGGCTTCGGCTATCAGTTCGAGGCCGATCTCAACGGCAACTGGGGCGATCCGATGTTCGACGATGAGATGGCTGTGCTCAACGCCGCGGTGCGCAGACCCGACGTCGACGCCTCGCGGCTCGCGGTATCCGGCGGCAGCTACGGCGGCTATGCCACGCTTTGGATCGTCGGCCACAGCAATCGCTTCAAATGCGCGGTGGCCGAACGGGTTGCGAGCAATCTCGAAACGCTGATCTTGGCGAGCGACTTCGCCGGCGGCCAGAGCAGCAAGCACAGTTGGGGCAATCCATGGGAACACCCCGACGTCTATTGGAAACAGTCGCCGGTTGCGTACGTCAAGAACGTCACGACGCCGCTGATGTTGATCCACTCCGATCAGGACATCCGCACGCCGATCGATCAGACGATCCAAGAATACTCGGCGCTTAAGGT
>DATCBN010000100.1 GCA_036511855.1 Candidatus Eremiobacteraceae bacterium
ATCCAATCCGAACAGCGCGAGGATCTCGATCGCGCGGTCTATCTGCGCGGGCGTCACCCACGTGCGCCATGCGTCGATGAGATTCGATCCGGTGACGATCGCGCTCTCTTCGCGGCTCAAGATGGTCGGGTGATAGAGCTGCGAGAAGACGTCGCGGTTATACGGCCGTCGCAAGTACTTGAACAGGCGGTCGAACTCGAATTTCGGGCGCTCGCAAAAACTCTCGTAGTACGCCACGTGGACGTCGTGGGGCGCCAGTTGACGGAACGGCACGTAGTTCTCCACGCACCACAGGAAGATGTGCTTTTCGAACTCGTCGCGCGTGCCTTCGATCTGATCCCGGAATTGGCCGACGTGATCGTCGAGCAATGCCGGCTGATCCAAGATCTCGTCGAGATGCGTCTGCCACCCGAGCTGCATGCGCGAGTTCGCGTCCGCGCACGGATGACGCATGAGCCATACGATCGGTGTCTGCGGGAAGCGGTCGCGCATCCATTTGAGCATGAGGTTGGCGCGGATCTCCGGTATGACGCGCCGCCGGCTGATCAGCCGATGGTTGAATTGGTCGACCCACGCGTTGCGCACCGCACCGCTGAGCACGAGCCGGGCCGGCAGAACGAACGCCGGATCGTTATCGGCGGGGCGCAGATACTGGCGATAACGGAAATGCTCCACTTCCGGCGTTTTATACGGATTGAAAGGCTCGAAGACGTAGCGGTAATCGTTGCAATAATTGACGATGTTGGCCACCCATGCGGTGCCGCTGCGGCCGGTGCCGGCTACGACCACGGCGGCAGCCGGATCCGGATTGAGATCGAACTGCACGCTTCGCACCGCATTGTCAAAACTCGACGCGGCATGTTTGATCGCACGCTTCATACGTATCGCCTATTATAGAACGAGCGGCGAAGTTCCTAAGCAAGCGCACAAAGTGCGGACTCTCGGGTCGACTTTTGGGACCTGCGCACCCACGCGCATGCGCGGGAAAGACCATGGGTCCCGTGGAAACGCACAGTAGGCTCATCATGGTTCAAACACTCATGGAGGTCGCTTTGTCCACGCATTCCACTCTCATCACTCCGCACGGCGGCACGCTCGTCGACCGGGTCGCAAAAACCGGCGCGGCGATGAAACTCGCCGCAGAGGCGGCCACCTTGCCGAAAATCGCACTCTCGGAGCGCGCGCTCTGCGACGTCATCTGCATCGCGACCGGCGCCTACTCGCCCCTCGAAGGCTTCATGGGCTCGGCCGACTACAATTCGGTCGTGGACGGCATGCGGCTGGTGAATGGCACCATCTGGCCGATCCCGATCGTGCTTCCGATCGAAGAGTCACTGGCGAGCCGGCTCAAAGCGGGCGACAAGGCGGCTCTCGTCGACACGTCGTTCAATATGGTCGCTATCATCGACATCTCGGAGATCTACCACGCCGATCATGCGCGCGAGACCCTGAAGGTCTACGGCACCTCGGACCGCGAGCATCCCGGCGTCGCGGCCGTGCTCGACGCGCCGCCGCACTACTGCGCTGGCACGATCACGCTCATCGCCATGCCGAAGCCCGACTATCCCGATGAAGCGCTCACGCCCGCGCAGACCCGCGCGAAGTTCTCCGAACTCGGTTGGCGCACCGTCGTCGGATTCCAGACCCGCAATCCCGTCCATCGCGCGCACGAGTATCTGCAGAAAGTCGCGCTCGAAAGCGTCGACGGCTTGCTGCTGCACCCGCTCGTCGGCAAGACCAAAGGCGACGACGTCCCGGCGGACGTGCGCATGAAATGCTACAAAGTGCTGCTCGAGAAATATTATCCGATGGGCCGCACCGTGCTCGGCGTCTTTCCGGCCGCCATGCGCTATGCCGGCCCTCGTGAAGCCGTGCTGCACGCGATCGCTCGCAAGAACTACGGTGTGAGCCACTTCATCGTCGGGCGTGACCACGCCGGCGTCGGCACCTACTACGGCACATTCGAAGCGCAGCGGATCTTCGACGACATCGAAGACGAGCTCGAAATCACCATCATGCGCTTCGAGCACTCGTTTTGGTGCAATGTCTGCGAAGGAATGGCCACCACGAAGACGTGCCCGCACAAGGCGGAAGACCGCGTCGCGTTGTCGGGCACCAAGGTGCGCGACATGCTCCGCGCCGGCGAGCGCCCGCCGGCGGAATTCTCCCGCCCCGAAGTCGCGGACGTATTGATCGCGGCCATGGCAGGGACCACCGTATAGCCGGCCCCGGCACGTCGACGCCCGGACGGGCGGGCGCGATCGAAATCGCAGGCGCAGTGCGCACGTTCGCGGGCGGCGCCGGCGTCGGCCCCCTCGATCTTTCCATCGACGCCGGTGAGTTTGTCAGCATCGTCGGTCCGTCCGGCTGCGGCAAGTCGCTGCTCATCGATTTGATCGGCGGCCTGACCGCTTGCGACGCGGGCGAGGTGCGGGTCGGCGGCACAGCCGTCCGTGGCCCGAGCGGCGATCGTCAGATCGTCTTCCAAGACGGCGAATTGTTCCCGTGGCTGACCGTCGAAGGGAACATCGCGTACGGGTTGCACGCCCGCGGAGAAAATCCGGTGAAGATCGCGAGCGCGGTCGAAGCGTTCTTGCACATCGTACGCTTGGAGAAGGTTGCGCATCTGTACCCGCACGAGTTGTCCAATAGCATGCGGCAGCGCACGGCGATCGCGCGCGCGCTCGTCCTGCGCCCGCCGGTGCTGCTGCTCGACGATCCGTTGGCAGCGCTCGACGAGGTGACCCGGGCCATCTTGCAGCGAGAGATCGCCGACCTATGGCAACTCTTCAAGTCCACAACCGTGCTCGTGACGCATAACGTCGCGGAAGCGTGCTTGCTCGGCGATCGCGTGGTCGTGCTCTCCGCGAGTCCCGGACAAGTCGTGGAGATCGCGGAGGTAGACGCGAGCAGACCGCGGACGCTCGACGACGTCGACGGCGTGGTCGCGCGGGTCGGCATGGTGCTGCGCACCCAAGTGTACGAAAGAGGAGACGATCATGAAAGTCTTGCGGGAACTATGGTTCATCGCATTCGTCCTCATTCTGTGGGCTAGCGCGACCGGCAGCGGGCTCGTGCCCGCCAAACTGCTTCCGTCACCGCTCGTCACGCTCGACGCACTCCGTGCGCAAATCGCCAGCGGCTCCATCGAGCAGGCGCTGGCTGCGAGCGCCGCGCGATTGGTCATCGGTTATCTCCTGGCGTGCGCGCTCGGCCTCGCTTTCGGCCTTGCGCTCTCGTTCACGAAGGAATGGGCCGTTGGAGTGAAGCCGGTCTTCTTGAGCCTCCTCTCAGTGCCCAGCGTTACGTTTGTGCCGCTCATGCTCGTCTGGTTCGGCCCCACCGACAAGTGCATCATCGCCACGATATTGATCCACGCGTCCGTCACGATGGCGATGGCGACCGTGGACGGCGCGGCGGCTATCCGCAGCCGGACCGTGCAGGCTGCGCGCGTCCTCGGCGCTCGAGGTTGGTATCTCATCCGGTCGGTGTTGATTCCGGCGGCGCTGCCGAGCGTGATGTCCGGCGCGAAGCAGGCGTGGGCCTACTCGTTCCGCGCGCTGCTTTCCGGCGAATTGCTCGTCGCTGGAACGGTCGGTCTCGGCCGGTCTCTCGATCAAGCACAGCTCAAAGCCGACGTCCCGACCATGATCGCAGTCCTCCTTGTGGTAGCACTCTTCTCCCAGGCGGTAGACGCGTTGGTTTTCCGCCGTATCGAGGCAAAAGCGTTGCTAGGCGTCCACTAGTCCCTGCGAGCATTGGGACCTACCGCCCCTCAAAATGCGCTTGAAGGGGCAAAGGCCGCGCTGGTGTCTATCCGAACACTTGTTATGTACACCACTATTCCGCCATAAGGAGCACCGTCCACTTGTCGACACAAAAAGGCTTTATGATCTGGTTCACCGGCTTGTCCGGATCCGGCAAGACGACCATCGCGCGTATCCTTGAGACGCGCATCAGAGCTGCTGGCCACACCTTTGAGTCGCTCGACGGTGATGTCGTGCGCACCAATCTTTCCAAAGGTCTCGGCTTCTCCAAGGAAGACCGCGACACGAACATCCGGCGCATCGGCTTCGTCGGCCACCTGCTGCAGCGCAACGGCGTCGGCGTCGTGTGCTCGGCCATCTCGCCGTATAGCGCCACGCGCGACGACGTCCGCGAGATGGTGGGCGAGGACTTCATCGAAGTGTTCGCCGACTGCCCGCTTGAGATCTGCGCCACGCGCGACGGCAAAGTCGAGATGTACGCAAAGGCCATGCGCGGCGAGCTCAAGGAATTCACTGGCGTGTCGGATCCGTACGAGGCCCCCGAGACGCCCGAGCTGCACCTCAAGACGCACGAAGAGACCCCCGAGCAAAGCGCCGACAAAGTCATGCGCTATCTCGTGGAGCGCGGTTACGTCGCCGCGGAATCGCTCGTCGCGGGCGCTCGATGAGCGAAGCCTATATCGATCTCCAGTTGCACACCAACTGCTCCGACGGCGTCTGGTCGCCAGAGCGGTTGTATGAAGAGGTCCGCGCAAGAGATCTCGAGTGTTTCTCGGTCACCGACCACGACACCATTGACGCGTATCCGGTGCCGGCCGATCTGGCGTCGCGCTGCGTGCCGGGGCTGGAAGTCGATACCGAGCACGAAGGACACACGGTGCACCTGTTGGCGTACGGCGTGACCGATCCCGATTGCGCGCTGCTGTCCGCTCTGCGCAAGCAGCGCGACGAGCGCATCGTCCGCATGAAAGCCATCGTCGAGCGGATGAGAGGCCTCGGAGTCGACATCACGTTCGAGGATGTCCGTGCACAAGTCGCCGGCGGCGGCTCTGTCGGCCGGCCGCATCTCGCGCGCGCGCTTCTCGCAAAGGGCATCGTCTCGAATATTCAGGAGGCGTTCGACAAGTATCTGGCCGATGGTGAGAAGGGCTTCGTCAAGCTCAAGCGGCTGACATCGGCCGACATCGTGCCGATGGTGCACGAATCGGGCGGCATCGTCGTGATCGCCCATCCCAAACGCCTGCGTGAAGAGCGGCATCTCGCGGAGATCGCCGACCTAGGCGTCGAGGGCGTCGAAGCCGTCCATCCGTCAGCGGATGCAGAGTATCAGCGGCATATCATCGAGTTCGCCGACGCGCGCGGGCTGCTGGTCACCGGTGGGACCGATTTCCACGCACCCGAGACGCATCCGATGCCCGGCATCATGTTCTCACGCGACCGCCTAGAGCGGTTCCTCGCACGGGTCGCCGCGCTGGCGTAGCCAGATTTTTGTGGAGGACAAATGTACTAGGGCAAGCATCGCTTGCCCCGTTTTTTTGTAGGAGGGCCGCTGTACTAGGGCAAGCATCGCTTGCCCAACAAATGGGTGAGCGTTGCTCACCCTCCTACATTCTAAGATGGGCAAGCGATGCTTGCCCTAGTACAGCGGCCCCAGTACACGACTAGTCGGCGGCGAGCAGCGCTTGCGCAGCTTTCGGGTCGGGCATCGGCCCTTCGTTGTAGAGCCGGTCTAAGCCGAACAGCGCCAGTATTCGCATTGCTTTAGCGACGTCTTCGCTTGCGATCTCTTCACGCCACAGAGCGACGACGCTCTTGCCGGTGTTGATGGCCGCATCCTTACGCGTCACGGGCGAGGGACGCTTGACGAACGACAACACGTCGTCGTCGTACTTGACGGAAAAGTATTTGAAGAGCCCGTCGATCTCGGTTTCCGGCGTTTCGGAGAAGTGCTCGTAATACGCCAAGTGCAGATCGCCCGGCCGGCATTGGCGCAACGGCACGTAGTGATCGACGCACCATGAGAAGATCCGCTGCTCGAAATCGCTCGCACCGCGCAAGCGGTCCATCTCGTCTCGAAACGGTTGGAGATGGTCCTTGATGAGTTCGGGCTCATCGAACAAGCGCGCGAAGTAATTCGTGTTGCCGCGCTTCATGCGCGAGTTGACGGTTGCGATCGGGTGCCGCAGCAAAAGCGCGATAGGCATCTCGGGAAAGCGCTCGTGGAGCCATTTCAGCCACAGGTTCGCGCGCACTTCTTTGATCATGCGGCGCGTGCAGAATACGCGTCGGTTGTAGTGGTGCGTCATGTAGTTAAAGCCTTGAGCCCCGGTGACCAGTCGCCGCGCCGGGATCACATACTTGTCCGCCGTTTCGTCGGGCCGGAGGTAGAGGCCGTAGAGGAACGCATCGCTGACGCCGCCACGCCACGGGTTGAACGGTTCGTTGATATGACGAAAGTCGTTATGGTAGTTGAGGACACTCGCGAGCCACGTCGTGCCGCTTCGCGCGAGTCCGGCCAGGAACACGCACGCTTTTGGGCTGCGGTCGAAGTCGAAGACCGGCCGCCAGAGCAAGAGGCGCTCCCAAGGGGAGTGCACGGCCGCGCCCGGATAGCGGCGGCTCACTTTGAACATGCCGCTCTTTTCTTGCTTCGTCGCGTCGGGCATGGCGGAAATCCTACTCCTCGGGCTCTAGGTGGATCAGCACGTGGGCGCGGGGCAGCTCGCGCTTGATATCGACCACAATGGTATCGGATTGATCGTGGGCCTCTTTGAGCGGCATGTCGCTTCGCATCTGCAGATGGAAGTCGATGAATTCGCCGCCGCCCGCGCGCCGCGTCCGAAGCTTATGATAGCCTGCGAAGATCCCGTGATGGCGCTCGATGATCTCGCGGATGTGCGCTTCTTGATCGGGCGGCAGGCGGCCGTCGGTCAGGTCGATCACCGCCTTCGCGGTCACCGCGTACGCCGCGCGCACGATCAGGCCGGCGATGAGCAGCGAGAGTATCGGGTCGATGATAACGAGCCCCGTGATGCGGATGGCGGCGAGGCCCACGGCCACGCCGAGCGCGGTCCACACGTCGGCTTGCAGCTGCATCGCTTCCGCCTGGAGGGCCGGGGATTGCTCGAGCTCGGCGACTTTGCGCAGCCGCACCCACACGAACCAGGTGATGATGCTCGACGCGACCATCACGGCGATGCCGATCTCCAGATGCGCCGGCATGGCCGGCGCGTGGAGCTTTGCGATGGCTTGCCAGACGACGAACGCGGCCACCGCCATGATGAAAAACGCCTCGATGGCGGCGCTGACATTTTCGAACTTGCCGTGGCCGTACGCGTGGTCGTGGTCCGCCGGCCGCGCCGCGAGCCGGACGGTGATCAATTGCACCGCCGTGACGAACACGTCGGTAGCGGAGTGCACCGCTTCCGAAAGCACGCTGACCGATCCGGACAGCAGCCACACGATCAGTTTCGCCACGACGAGCAGCGTGTTGGACAGCAACGGCGCGAACAGCGCCTCGGTGCGGGCGCGCTCCGTGCGGCTTAGCGGGTCTTGGCCTTCAGCGTGTCTCGTCGGCGTCCGAAGCGGCGTCATCTGAACCGTCGTCCACGCCATCGGTGAGCAGTTCGACGCCGCCATCCTGTCCGGCGATGCCCGTGCCCTCGTCGCGCCTGCGCCGGTAGCGGGGGGGCGGCGCGGATGGACGCTTGACCTTATTGCGTTTCGCCTGCGCCCGCTGCATCGCTTGATTTTGGTCGCCCGCCGCTTGGATATCGCTCGCAGGCTGCGGCCGGGCTTGGCCAACGGGTTTTGCGATGCGGCCGCTTGCGCCGGCGGCCTCGCGCGCGAGCGTGGCGGCGCGCGCGCCTGCGCGCTTGCGATTGGTGCGGTCCTGCCACAGCACGAGCAGAGGGCTCGCGATGAAGATCGACGAGTAGGCGCCGCTCGTCACGCCGACCAGCAGCGCGAAGGCGAAATTCTTCAGCGTGTCGCCGCCGTAGAAGAACAATGCGAGCAGCACGATCAGCACGGTGGCGAGCGTGTACACGGAACGCGTCATGGTCTGCAGCAGCGACGTGTTGACCATGCGGTCGTACGGCTGATCCGCCATGAGGCGGCCGTTCTCGCGGATCCGGTCGAAGATGACGATCGAATCCATGACCGAATAGCCGATGACGGTCAGCAGCGCCGCGAGGAATGCGTCGTCGGCTTTCCGGTTCGCGAGCGCGTAGATGCCGACCATCACGATGACGTCGTGCAGCAGCGCGATGTCGGCGATGACGCCGAACCGCAACTGGTTGCCGAAGCGGAACGCGATGTACAACAGTTGGAGGCCGAGCGCGATGACGAGCGCCAGCAACGACTTCTGGAGATACTCCTTGCCGAGCGTGGGACCGACGGCCGTGTTCTGGCTCTGCGCGCGGTCCACGATGAAGCCCGCCTTGTCCAGCGCGTCGTAGATCGGGCTGGGATCGCTGATGACGGACTGGCTCGAGATGGTCACGCGGTCGTTCGGCGCCACGTCGCCCGCTTTGTAGGCGAGCTGCAAGATCGCGTCGCCGCCTGCTATTGCGGCGTATTGCTTGCGGATCTCAGTTTGTTTGGCCGGATCGGCATCGCCCGAGTCGACCGTGCTGACATCGATATGCGAAAGCGCGGCGCGCACCTGCGTTTCGGTGACCGTCCGGCCT
>DATCBN010000101.1 GCA_036511855.1 Candidatus Eremiobacteraceae bacterium
CGTTGAGAAACGAGAATCCGTCGGGCGGCCCCGAACCCATGATGCGCCGCATGCCGATCGAAAACGACGACTCCGGTCCAAGCTGGTAAGCGACGCTCGCGCGCTCGAGCCATTGATGGCTCAGCCGCGATGCATCGGAAGTCCAGCGTGTGTCATCGGCCTCGAGCGTGAACGTGCCGCGCGAGCCAATCGCGATCGTGTCGCTGCGCGCCCACGTCCGAAGATATCCGTTGCCGAAGCGCCCGATGTTGTAAGAGGCCGTTATCGGTGTCGACGTGTCGCCCCGGTACGCGAGCGCGACCCCGTTCTGATTGAAGTCGGCCGACGCGCCTTCGGGGTTCATCAGATAACTGTGGCCTGTGGTCGCAACGAGCCGGAAAAGCGTCCGCGTCTTGAGCTGCATGTAGAAGTTTGAATCGCCTTGATTCACGATGCCGTTTTGGTCGTGGTAGACGTCCCAAAAAGGATTGAGATTCAACAGCGTCACGCCGCTTTGGGGCGAGAAGTTCCACTGTTTGTACGTCGATAGATTATAACCGGCTATCCCGTTGTGCGCCGTAAAACCGTCAAACGGCGCGTATTGCGGACCGACTTTGAGGAGCCCCAAAAACACGCCGGAGAATTGCGAGTAGTCGTTCACGTCCAATTCCCGGTATTGCGCCTGCGACGAATCCCGGACGAAAGTTCCCGAGTCACCGCCGATGCTGCCGTCGATGTTGAAGTTGTGATAGTTGCCGACGATCGCGTTCGTGAAGCTCGAGATATCGCTGAAGCCCGGCATCGCGACGCCGACGCGCTGGTAGAATATCTGATCGTGTTTGTCCGGCGTTTGATAAGCGAGCGCTTGAGCCTGGTCTGTGCGCCCGGTGCCGATCGCGTCGAAGCCGGCGAAACTCACCGGCCCTTGGCGGCCCTCGGCGGCATACCCGGTGATCGGCGTTGGGATGCCGGGCGTGTAGAGCGGCGGGATGTCGATGCAGCCGTTGCAGTTCAAGTTGTTGAAGTAGTTCGAAAGTTGTGTGAAGAACGGCCGCAGTTCGGCGAACGAACGCTGGAATTCGGTCGGAGAGATCGACTGCTGATCGGCTTCGACGTTTGAGAAATCCGGATGCAGGGTCGCGACGAGCGACGCGGTGCGCGTGATCGGGATCGCGATATCGGCGCCGCTGCGGATGCCGTTTCCGCCGCCGTTGGCCGAGGCGACCGCTCCGAGCGAATAGAGTGCCACTCGCGATTTCGGCCACTCGCCTTGCACGACGCCCTCATGCATGCCGTTCAAGTATCCGGCATACACCACATCGTTCGTTCCTCCCATGTTCTTGTCGTACGCCCAACAGTACACTTCACCGGTGCGTTGGACGAGTCGGGAGAACTGAACGCGCCAAGTCTTGCGTTGTGCGCCGCGCAAGACGTTGAGCGGAATGCGCATCGTCACGACATATTGGCCAGGACTTACTTTGCCGACAGCCGTCCACGTGGGAGCATACGATGAGTTCTCAGTGGACGATTGGTAGCGAGTGCCGATAGGCGATGCGCCAAACCGGTATGCAAAGCCGCTTCCGCCATCGGGCCACAGCCGGACGGCCACTTCGTCGTCTGAATTCTCGCCGACGTCGTTTGTGTGCTGAGTGGCGACGATGTCGGATTGCTGCTTTGCCACGAATGCGACGTACAGATTCTTGTCATCGACCATGAAGTACGCATCTGTGTGCTGCTGCGCGGGGCGCTGGAATTGGATGTCGTGCTCGAGCGTCACGTGGGCGGCTTTCGCCCAAGCCGGATCGTTGAGCGTACCGTCAAGCGCCGGCGGCGTGGCCGGATCCGGCGCGTTTATCTGGTACGTGGGGCTGTCAGCGAGCGCGTTTGCGCTAGATGTCAGCGCAACAAATGCTGCAGTCGAAAGGGCGAGCACGGCGAAACGGCAATTCATCTCTTAAATCCTTAGTTGCAAGCGCCTAAAAAATCGGCACATCATGCCTCTGAATACTATGGAATTAGTTTTAAGGTTTCACCGTTCCTGCCGGGGAGCCAATCCATCTGGGCGAACGACTGTACTAATGAGTCGAGCATTTGTCAAGGAACGTGACGGCGATTCAGGAGACGACGAGCTTCCCGAAGCGCGCGTCACCGGGCCTAATTTCGTGACCCCGAACGGACTCGCCGATTTGCAGGCGAGATTGGCGGCGGCGCAGACCCAACTCGACGCGCTGCGCGCCGACGCGGGCAAGACCAGCGCAAAATCAACGCTCGCGCGAGCGCGCGCCGACGTGACGCGCTTGCAGCGTCGCATCGATGCCGCCGTGGTCGTACAGCCTGCGGCGATTTCGGATGGTGAAATCGCGCTGGGCGCGCGAGTGACGATCGAATATGCCGACGGCAAGCAGCAGGCGTTCACGATCGTCGGTGAGGACGAAGCGGACCCGGTCAACGGTCTCGTCTCGTGGAAATCGCCGCTGGGTGAAGCACTGCTCGGCAAGCGCGACGGAGACATCGCACGGTGGATCCGGCCGGCGGGAGATGTTGAGGTACGGATCGTCTCGGTTGCGTGAGTTCGCAAGCGCCGCGCAGCAGTCATATGATTTCACACATCGCGCTCGTCGCGCTGCAACCGGCGCTCGCTCGCCGCAAATCATATGTCGCTCCGCCCTAGGAACATCAAGTCGTCCGCGCCAAAGCCGGACATATGGGTGCGCCCGAGTTTCGGTCGCGGCTCAGTTCTACTTAGGTTCGCCGGATCGAGACATGAACGGTTCCCGAATTACCGCCAAACTATTCGTTGCGGCACTCGCCGTGCTTTGCGTCTCGAGCGGCTGCGCGCATTCGGCTGCGATTCCGCAATATTCGCAACGCGCGCCCGATAGGATTTCTTTGCATGCGATGACGGCGCTCGGACCGGCCAAGAGCGGCGGGTTGCTCACATGGATGAGCGTTCCGCCGCACAACTCGTGGGATGGGAACCCCGAGGTGGGGACGATGCTCGACTTCGGCGTCGTCGATCAGAGCGCAAACGCCGGACCGCAATCTCAACGGCTCGTGCAAATCGGCGTCAACGCTATCGAATACACAAATCCTAATCGCCAAGCTGCGTCCGGCGATCCGAACCCCGAGTACACGGACGATGAACAAACGTTCTCCCACGCGGCAGACATCGCCGTTCGAGGAAATTGTGTTCCGGAAAAACACGAGCGCCTCTACAGGCTGAACCAAGCGACGCGCTACTTTCAGATGCAGCCGGATAGCCTGCATCTCGCGCAACTCTGGGCGCTGGAGGTCTTTAATTTCACCGCACCTATTCGCCCGCCGAAGTGGCAGTGGGCTTTCGGCGGCCAACGAACGTACGTGTTTGAAGACGTCGCCGATAACGTTGACAGCCTGAACGGCATGCCATGCGGTTTTGCGAACGATGATCACTGGACCGCGCTCTCGATCCAGCTTTTGTCCAATGCGGGCGCCGATTATCTCGTCCAGTTCGGTCAAGACATGCCCGGCGTGATTTATAACGGTCTTGATCCGCGCATGTCGAGCAGTATCCGGCCGGCCATCGGCATGAATGCGAGTCCGAACGTCGTGGGCGGCGTCGCGGAGAACTGTTATGTGAGGGCGTCCGGTTCGTCGACCATCCCGGTTGTGGACAAATCGGCGGATCATGCACCGTGGTCGGCTCTTGAGAACACCGAGATTTCCATGGCGCAGGCCGGGAAACTCTTCATCTGTCTCGGCCAAGCTCCGGTGGGGCGCGACGCGTCACGTCTCACGCGCGAGCGCCTGTATCAAGTGGCATCATTCTTATTGACCGTGGATCTGAATACGAGCGTCTTTGGTGAGGCGTATCCGACCAAATCCGATTTCCAGGTCTTTCCCGAATCTCAAATCGTGCCGGCAAATCCGGTCGTTCCTCAGCCGGCTTCGATCAGCGGTCTTGTGATCGCCTCGAGCGGCGGGAGCGATCTCTACGGACGCGAGTACGGTTCATGTCCGGTCGACGGCGTGGTATTTCCCAAATGCTACATCGTCGTCAATCCGTCCGCATCGGCCATACCTTTCCACTGGCCCGCGAAATATGTTTCGACAATAAAGATATGGGGCTCCGATATCCTCGACACGCCGGCTTGGATCTCGACGTCGGGACCGCGGCCGGCCGCGGTCGTCGGAGCTGGAACGGCCGTGATCGCGCTGTCGAGGCGCTAGCTGTCGCGGGAGTAGTGATACGGCATGCGCCGCATCACGCCCGGCCGCGCGATGAATGCGACGAGCAGGCCGAAGAGAAAGCCGCCGACATGCGCGCCGTACGCGACGCCGCTGTCTTGCTGCCCACCTAAGCTCAGGAATTGCACGACGATCCACAATCCGATCATGATCGCCGCGGGAACCGTCGTCAGCCAATACCCCGCCAGGACGCGCACGCGATTGCCCGGGAACAGCACGAGATATGCGGCCAATACGCCGGCGATCGCGCCCGACGCGCCGAGATTCGGAATCACCGAAGCCGGATTCATCAGCACCATGACGAGATTCGCGACCAAACCGCATGCGACGTAGAACAGCAGGTAGCGGATGCTTCCGAACGCGCGCTCGATATTGTCGCCGAAGATGTACAGGAATAACATATTGCCGGCGATATGGAGAATGCTCGCGTGCATGAACAGGGCGGTGAAGAGCGTCAGATAGATCGGATTCGGTCCGCTTGCTTCCGGCACCGCATACGACGCGCCGTCGCTGCCGATGACGTATTGCGTCGTGATGAGATCTTGGCCGGTTGCTATCTCTCGCGGGATCATGCTGAAGCCGTCGGTGAACGACGGATGCAGCGATTGGAAGATGAACACCAAGATATTCAAGGCGATGATCGCAAGATTTACGACCGCGGGCCCGCCGAGCCCATCGTCATTCTCGTCGCCGAGCGGTATCATCGGACGACGATTCGAACTTGCGGACCCGCCGGCCCCCAGAGAAAAGCCCAATTAGAGCCTATTTCAGGCGACAAGCCGTTGGAACACGGCAGCGCTAAAATAACGGACCTTGGGGCGCGAACGTCGAAGACAGAAGTTCTGGAAAGGGACGTGACGCTTGATGAGTCCGGACGATTATATTCGCGAATTTTTCGCCACTATTAAGACCTATCTCGGCGAGGCTGAGATCAAGTCATCGGGGCGGCACGCAAAATACAAGAATTCATCCATCACCGCGAGTTGGACCGACGAACTGTGGAACGTGGAAATGCACGATGACGTGCTCGGCCCCATGAAGCGGCTTTACGACCCGTCCATCGCGCGGTCCGCCGAAACGGCGGCCGTTTCGTTCATCGACGCGATGCGCAAGGCAGCCGGCGAAGAGCCGCTCGAAATCGCGATTCGGCCAGGTCCTGGGCGCAGGCATCCGGGACGGCGTCCTGCGGCGGCCGCCGCGGCGCCCACCACCACGACCTCAACCTAGGCGGCGCTGCCGGACGGCACAACATTGTCATTCGAGAGCGAGCAACATCGATGAGCTGCGCTGAATCTTCTCGCCATGGCTAGTCTTTCGCTCGCAGTGCTGCTGCTGGCCGCCGCGCTGACGCCGTCATCCTTGAGTCTGGCTCAGCGAATGGATGCGGTGCACCGGGAACTTGTGACTCACTTCGGCCGCATTGTCGAGCTGTCGGGCGACGCGGTCACGATCGAGACGCGCATCGACGCGGACGCGCCGTCCATCGAGCAGGCGTTCAAGCCGAGTTGGCTCGACCAAGTCGAATTTCAACAGTACGGGAGCGAACTCGTCACGCTCGACGGGAGTCTCGTCGATCAACTTGCGACCGGAACGTTTCACTCGATCGCCGACGTCCGCGGCGCTGACGAGATATTTGTCCGCTCGCCGCACGATCACTCGCTCCAGCCCGCTGCGCTCTACGTTCCGACCACCTACGATCCCGCGAAGCCCGCGCCGCTCGTCTTGTTCTTGCACGGAAAGTTCTGGACCGAGATCGACTACATGGCCATGCCGTTCTTCCGGCAGTTGGCCGAGAGCACGGGCGCAGTGGTCGTGGCGCCATACGCGCGCGGTGACATCCAGTACGTCGACCCCGCCCCCGTCGACGTGTATGCCACGCTCGACGCCGTTGTCGCAGCGCTCAACATAGACCGTAAGCGCATATATCTCGCCGGCCATTCGATGGGCGGCTTCGGCGTGTTTGAAGTCGGGCCTCAGCAAGCGAAACGTTTTGCCGGCTTCTTATGCGCATCGGGCAGCATGACCGACGCAGACCGCGACGCGGTCCTACATTCATTCACCGACAAGCCGGTCTATGTCGTGTCGGGCACGCTGGACGACAACATCCCGAACTCTTACTCCGTGCTTACTGTCCGGTACTTGTATGACGCCGGCATTCCGGTCATGTACTATCCGCAGTTGGGCGCGGGTCATAGCATCAAAGTCATTTTCCCGGCATTCACAAAAGCATGGCACGACATGCTTGCGGGCACGCGTCCGACCGCGGGCATGCCGCTCCCGGCCGCATTGCCGCCGGGCGCTACGCTGCCCGCTAAACCGACTTAAAGTACGGCCGGACACCAGGCCACTTCGGCTGCGGCGCCAAAGCTGTCGGTCAGATGAAGGTCGACCCAACCGCTAGACCGCATAGCGTGCCCGCGCCGAGATCCGAATCTCGCTGGCCGGCGTCGTTAGCCGTCATCACCGCCCTCGCGTTGTACGTCACGCTGCCCGAGCACTTCGTGCTCGGACCCCGTTGGCTCGTGCCTGCGCTCGAGTTGGCGTTGCTCGTTCCGCTCTCGATCATCCAACCCCGGCGGACGTCCGATGAGAAAGCGTGGCGCAGGATCGCGGCCATCGCCCTTATTGCGATCATCAATTTCGCGAACGTCGCCTCACTGGTGCTGCTCGTGACTTTTCTCACCGGCTCCGGCGCGAAGGCAAGCGGCGTTCAACTGCTGTTTTCGTCGACCGAGATATGGTTGACCAATATCGTGGTGTTCGCGCTTTGGTATTGGGAACTGGATCGCGGCGGACCAAAGCATCGCTTGACGGCATCGACGCGCGCCGCGGATTTCCTGTTCCCGCAGATGGTGACGCCCGTCTGCGCATCGGCGGGATGGATGCCGCGCTTCGTCGACTATTTCTATGTCGCGTTCACGAATGCCACGGCTTTCAGCCCGACCGACACGCTCCCGCTCACGCCCGCGGCAAAGATGCTCATGGCCGTTCAATCGCTGACATCGCTGCTGACCGTCGCCTTGGTGGCCGCCCGGGCCGTCAACATCTTGTCGTAGCGGACTTCGAACGGCCGATAACCTTACCATACGGTTGTGGCTTCAACGCCGGCGACCATCCCCGGCGGCCGCCGGTATTCGACAGGTGAAAGAGTGCCCGCAAACGCGTATCGAGTTCCGCCCGAAAGATTGCTGACCGGCGCTAGCCTCGGCAACCTCGAGCTCTTCCTCAAACTCACTCCCGAAAGCGATGTCGCGGCGCTCTGGAGCGCCATCGATACGCAGATCTATTGCGGCCGCTGGCTCACGCAGATCTACGTCGCCGGCGAGCGCGCTTTGGCGGTCGAGACGATCCACGCACCCGCGTACCAAGCGACGTCGTACGCGAGCGGCGGACTCATCATCCGCAAGCGCGCGTTCTTGCCGTTCCGCGACTCGATGCTTCAAATAGCCCACATGACGGTGACGCTGGAAAATCCAACCGGAAAGACCATCGACGCCGCGATAATCTGCGACGTCCACTATCCGGCTTTTGTATGGCCGGGCGTGTACAAAGTTCCGGACATCGGCCAGCGCAACAAGCGCGTCGAGCACGTCGAACGCGGTGGCGCCGTCATCTCGTCGACGGTCGGCTTGGACACAGAAGTGCGCGTCTTCGGCGCCGATGTCATGCCCGCGTCCACCCATCTCAACGACCGCGGCCTGAATCAAGGGTATTCGGTGAGCGTGCCGGCTCACGACTCTCGCACCGTGGCCCTGAGGATGGCGATCAGCAATCTTGGCCGGGACGCCGCGCTTCGTGTGTTCGACGACGCGCCTTCTGCCGCGGACGCGCTCATCGAGACCGAGGCATCGTACGAACGCGTGCACCGGACCGGTTATATCCGCACGCCCGACGCCGCGATCAACCGCGCCATCGATTGGGCCAAGATCAATACCATCCGAGTGCAGCAGCACTATCCCTCCGGGTACGGCTTCACCAACGATCCGCCGCAGGATGTCGTCGTGGTCCGTGACGCTGCCTGGTACGTGATGGGATCGGACTATCTCACGCCCGATTTCTCGCGCGAAATGCTGGCGCTTGTCGAGCGCTATGGCGTCGAGCCCGGCGGGAAAATCACGGAATTCATCAATGCGTGCGTGGTGCCGCCGCGCAAGAGCGACTATGGCCTCAACATCAACGACGATACTCCCCTCATCGTATCGGCGGTCTACCATCACTTCGCGGTGACCCGCGATCGCGCGGCCCTCGACCTGCTGTGGCCGATGGCGCGCGATGCGGCGGATTGGATTCTCTCGCAACGGCGCGATGGGCTGGTCTATGCGACGTCGCAGGAAGCGAACGTCTGGGGCATCGCGGGTTGGCGCAACATCATCCCGCAGGGCCAGATCTCCGGCGCGGTCACCGAGATCAACTCCGAGTGCGTGTACGCGCTGCGGCTCGCGGCGCGGCTCGCGCGATACTTAGGTCAAGACGCGGAGGCCGATCGCTATTCCAAGGCAGGCGACGATCTGCGCGCGACGGTCAACACCCGATTGGTCAGCGAGAAAACGGGACTGTATCTGCTCAACATCGATCCCGACGGAACCCGTCACCATAGCGTCACCGGCGATCAGATCTTCCCGGTCATGTTCGGGGTGGCGGACGACGACCTCAAGCGCAAAATCCTCGACCGCCTGCATTCGCCCGAGTTCTGGACGCCGTACGGGGTTCGGACCGTGAGCAATCTAGAGGACGGCTACGACCCCGATCACGGCGTGCACTTGCTCGGGGGCGTGTGGCCGAACTTGACGGCTTGGGTCGGCTACAGCGGCAAGGGCTACTACTCGCGCCGGCTCGTCGCTGCCATGCGTAATATCTGGAAGATCAGCGAAGTTGAAAATCCGAAGGCGTACTACAACGTCGTGCCCGGAGAATTCCCCGAGCGACTGTCCGGCGAGACGTTCAAGAGCCGTGGAATGGCGATGAGCCCCTGGATGCCGCCGACCTATGTCTGGCTCGCGTACGAAGGCCTGCTCGGCTTTGAACCCTCGCTCACCGGACTGCACATAAACCCGCATATCCCGGACGATTGGTCGTGGGTGGGCGTTCGCGATGTTCCGGTGATGAACGGCAAGCTCTCGATGTTCTACCATCGCCGCAAGCTGCATGCGACGATGCCTGTCGGTTCGAAGAGCAAGACCGTGGTGTACGATGAGGATATGTCGCGCTACATCGAGTGCGATGCGCCGTTCTCAGTGGCGATGCGGGAGGGAGATTCCGCCGTCGTCTTCGTCGGGACCGACTCCGGCGGCACGTTCACCCTGCGCATCCGTCCGCCGCTCGTCGCCGATGAACAGGTCCACTCGATCTCGTTGCGCGACGGCGGCAGTAAGCTGCTCGACCTAGGCGCGGTCGGAAAGCGCGGCGCCGATCGCAAGATGGGCGTGCATGTACGATAGCGTGCTCTCGGCGCCCTGATTTTGGTTTACATGGCCGGCATGAAGGCCGTCGTAGCAGGCGCCGGTTTCTGGGATCGCTAGCGCGAGGCGCTCCGTGTTCCCGCCATGGAACCAGTCGAACGCGACTTGCGCGGAATCGCGATAGCTGACCTCACCCGTTAGGCGATATGCGGCCAACCACGCGTCCACCATCGCACAAGCTTCGATGGGCTGTTGATCGTAAAACGCGCGCGCGCCGCTGCGTAAGCGCCAGCCTTGATTGCCGATCGGCACGAAGACCGTGCCGCTTTGCGTGATGTCGGCGAGAAATTCCAGCGCGCGAATGCCCGTGGCGGCATACTCGCGATTCCCCGTAGCCGCGGCCGCCCGCAACATGGCTTCAGGCATGCGGCCGTTGCCCCACGTGAGATGATTTTCCCACCAGGGCCAATCGTGGGCCGACGCGCGGTTGTGGTGGTCGAGTAGGCCGTCGGCGGCGCCGATCAGCGCTCGCTCGACATCGCCCGCGAGGCGTGGATCGAGCGCATCGCCCATGGGAGGTAGAGCGGCGACTTCAGGGGCGAACGCGGCGGCCAACCCAAGAACGATATACGCTCGCGCGTGGGGCGACCGGATTTCCGGCACGAGCGGCAACGCGGCCGCAAGTGCGGTGCGAGCGATGGCGCGCCACTCCGGCATGGGCGCGCACCGCGCCGCGACACCACATGCCCATAGCGCACGGCCGAACGAATCTTCAGAGCCGACGTCATCGGTGAAACGGCCGTTGACGTCTGCGAAGTTGTGAAAGAAGCCGTCGGGGTGCTGCGCGATCGCGACGAAGTTCGCCGCCGCATCGCCCACGCTCTTAGCGTAGGGCTGCTCCGGATCGGCGCGCAATGCGTAGATGGCCACAAGCCACGCGCGGGCGTTGTCGTCGAGGCAGGTGCCGCTGGAAGGATCGGGCGATGAACCGCGACTGAACTGAAGCACACCCGCCGGGCGAAGCATTGCATGGAGGTGCTCGAAAGATGGATTCGCCGACACGCTCGGCATCACTGACAGCACGGTCAAGCGCCGAGATTCGACGACACTAGGTTCAATCCGGCCGTGAGCGACTGCGTGAATGCGTTCCGATAGCCGAGCGCGATCTTTGGCCACGTCATCCCGCGGCCGAACGCGTACGCGGCTGATTCCAACGACGATCGCAACGATGCGTCGCTCAGCACTGCGTCGATCGCTCTGCCGATCGCCTTGGGATCGCGGAACGGAACCGTGATGCCGCGGCCGTCGGCCAGCAATTCTTTGGCATACTGGAATTCGGTCGCGATGACCGCTCGTCCGCAGGCGACTGCGTATGACAGCGTGCCGCTCACCGCTTGGTGAGGATCGAGCGAAGGCGAGACGTAGAGGTCGGTCGCGAGCAAAGCTGATACGACTTCGTCGTCGGTCATGTAGCGATCGACGAAGCGGACGCGGCCGGCGACGCCGAGCTCAAGCGCCTTTTGCTGAAGCGACGCGCGATAGCGCTCGCCTTCGGCGCGCCTGACTTCAGGATGTGTTTCACCCCACAGCACGTAGGCGACGTTCGGATGCCGCTCGAGCACTTCGGGCAGCGCTTCGATGATGGATTCGATGCCCTTGCCGCGGCTGAGCAGACCGAAAGTGGAGACGACCGTGTCGTGCTCGAGGTTGAACCGCTGCTTGAAATAGGTGCCGTGATACGGCGCGACGTCGGGGACGCCATGCATGACCACGCAGATCGTGGCTGGGTCGACGCCGTATTGCGTGGAAAGTATTTGCTTGCTCGTCTCCGTGAGCACCATGACGCTGTCCGCGCGACGGCAGATATCGCGCGTCACGCGAAGCGTGGCCTCATCCGGGTTGGGCAGCGTGGTGTGCATCGTCAAAACGACGGGCCGATGCACCGCGCGCATGAAGTCGAGCAGATACGCGCCGCGCTCACCGCCGAAGAGACCGTACTCATGTTGGATGTTGACCACGTCTGCGCTGGACGCGTTAGCCAGGCGTGCAACATCGAGGTACGACTCGCGGATATCGCGCCTAATGGTGCCTACCACGCATTGCGGATAGGAATACTCGCTGTCGGGGTCGTTGATGGCGATGACTTCACTCGTCATGCCGGACAGGCGATCGTACGCTTCGCGAACGTCTTCCGCGAACGTGGCGATGCCGCATTGCCGCGGCGGGTATGAGCTTACGAACAGCGACCTGGGATGAGCAGCGCCACGCCCATTGATGCGGCCGATCGTCGTCGGCGTGTGTTCGTATAGCATACCCTCTCCAGTCGGTGAATCTCTCGTGATCGGCTTCCTATGTTATCTCCACTTTGTGCTTCCGCCTAACACAAATCCGGCGGTGCAAGTGCCGCGTTCCATTTCTGAAGCGTCCCGAAATAGGGGTGGGGGACTAAACATATTCGACGTCTGTAGTTGGGCGCCTGCGTTTGCGCCGAGGGTCAAAGATAATATTTGCCGGTTCGAATCACACTTTTCGCAACTCGATGAGACGGTACCCGAACATTTCGACGATTATCGCAAGCGACGCGAGTGAAGCGCCCGCTCTTGGCTCGAAATCTTCCCACGCTTCTCGTTCGCTGACGTAGATCTTCGATGTGTAGGTAGCAGCAGGGTCGAGAATCTTCGAGAGGTTAAGTGGGATCGTGGCGGTCTGATCGCTTACATTTCCGACGAGCACCACAAACTTGTCGTCGCCCTTGAACGCGATGACGGCTGCGGCTTCGGAGAACGCCGCAACGCGATCGGAAATGTCTTCGTCGAAGTGCTCGTAGCCGCTCTCGGTGTCTACAGAACCCGTCGCGCATATGTAAAACGTTCCGGCTTGCCGCGTCGCGAAGTACGAGATCTCCGCGCCATGGTACTGAAGCCGGCGCACGCCGACCCAGCGCCACGATCGCGGAACCAACGGATTTATTCTTGGCTCGGCGGTGGTCAGCATCAGACCGCAGACGCCTTCGATCGCGGCCCAGAGAAAACGCGGCGGCTCCCAAGGACTCAATCGCATCCCGCGATTGATGAGGCTCTCGCCGTCGAACCATTCGCTGAATTGACCTGGAATCGTGTTGTTCATCCGCGGATTGGCCGCGTAATGCTCGAACGACGAGCGGAGCGCTTTGACCATGTATTCGGGATGATGACGGGCAGCCGCAAACGCGTACCACCACGTGAGTCCGGGCCAGACGCCGCCGATGAGTCCGCTGTTCGCCGACGGATCGTACAGCGGGTCGTCGCGCGACGCCGTTCGCAAGCCGGCTTCGGTCCAAAAATCCGTCGAGTTCAGGCGGCTTATGATGCGGTACCCGGTATCGTCGTCGCACACGCGCAGCATCACGGGAAAGACTTGGTCGCCGGTGACATCGGTGTGGATGACTCCGTCTAAGTCGATGTTGAGATAGTAGAGACCGTTCTCGGGATTGCGAAGGTGGAGATCCATCGCTTTGCGCACGCGCTCGCCGGCCGCGAAGAGCGCCTCAGCTTCGGCGTTCGAGCGCCCGACGTTCTGCGCCATGTGACCGGCGGCGCGCAGCGCGGCGGAACACTCTGCGTTGATCTCCGTCACCGCGCCATTGATGCAGTAGTTCGGGATGACATTGCGCCATCCGGCTATCGCCCACACGTTGCCGCGCGGATCGTGAGCGGTGCACACGACGAGGTCCCGCTCGTCCATCTGCGAGATGATGAGGCGCGCCGCGCGGTCGATTGCGGGATACATCTTCTTGAGCCACTCGAGATCTCCGGTGGCACGGAAATGATGGTTGGTCGCAAGGATGAAGAGCGGTGTGTCGTCGTTGATATTCAGCCCGTAGTCGTTGACGCTGCCGTCGATCGCGTTGAAGTACTCCGCGAGTTTTCCGTCGGGGTACTGCAGCGACGCGAATTTATCCAACATCGCGCGCGAGAATTCGGGCATGAAGTGATCGCATCCATAAGCGAACCAAGCGACATCGCGCATCACGACATTTGACGATATTCCGGGCTCATTTGTGAACGCGTGACCTTGCGGATACGCCCCCATCACGCGGCGCATGTTCACTTTGCTCCATGCCGCCCCTCGATTGATGCTCTGGTCCGGCGTGACGACGCGCGCGCGGTCGAGCATATCTTCCATATAACTCGTCGTCGCCGCCAATGCGGCCTTCCAGTCGACAGCCTTCTTGTAAGCCGCTATGGCGGCTCGTTTTCCGTGCGCATAAACGCCGGCAATGGCGCAAAACGTGACAGGTTCGTCCGGCCGGACGCAGATGTCGAGCTGAATCGCTCCTAAGACGTTGCCGCGGGCAGACGTATCCGTGGCCACCGCGTGCACGTGGGAGCGGTCGCATACGCTTCCAAAATCGGTGGTCGTACCGATTCGTGTGGGCTCGACGTCCAGACCGAATATGCGTACGGCCTCGGGTTCCCGCTTGTCGTAGGCCACGAGAGCCCGCAAGCCGGGTTCGTACGCGGCGTCGATGTCATCGTCCTGATCTCCGCGAAGATGGGCGTAGCACATCACGCGCAAATCGTGCGGCACGGAGTCGGTGCATCGGACGTCGACCGAGATGTATGCGACCGGCGGGTCGTCCATGCGCGGACCGAGCGGCACGAACAGGGTCTCCGTCACCGCTATCGCGCCGCCGAGCGAGAATTGCCTGCGCTGATAAACCGGATGAATATCGACTTCAGCCGGTCCGTCACGATCGAGACCGATGTATCTGGTCTCCGCTGACGCGTGCGCCCGCATGTCGGGTTCGACGCGCATGGAGCTGCCGGTGCCGCCGTAGCGCAAGCTGATCGATCCGATGAGACTCTTGCCGCGTTCGAGACTGAAGATGCGCTCGATGGCGCCGGTGCACTTTGTATTCAGCCATATCGCGCTGTTGCCGAGGCTTGGGCCCATCTCGAGGTTGGTTTCGGCAAGCGCATACGACGGCATCGACCGTTGGCGCGGCGAAAAAGAGGCGGCGACTTCGGAACGCTGCTTATCTCTTATCATTTTATGAAAAAGATCGACGTCGGTCGGCTGAAAGGGCGGGCAACTTTCCGTGGCGACTGCGAGACGACCTTTGCAACGTGGGAGTCGTTTACTTCCCTAAGACAATCATGAAGATGACGACTGCGCACACGATGACGGCCGCGCCGATCGCGACGGTTGGGAAGAACTTTTGCGGAACGCGCCGCAGTCCGCTGACATTGAATCGCCGGCCGATTCCGATCTCCGACATTTCGCGCGACGCGACAAATGATGAAAGACTTCCGCTGCTTACATCGATGCTTTCTTCGGTCCGCTCTTCGGTCATCGCCGGTCACCTTCGCCGCAAATCGCCGCAATAGAATCGACGCAGTTCGCCAGTGCCCGCTCGCTCCCTTGCTTACCGGGCAAGCCGGCAGTTGCTAACAGTTAGTTATTATCCGGAAAAGCCTGCGGACAAGCAAAAATTATCCGCTCAGCCGGAACGAACCGATCTTTGAGTGACGGCTAACTGGCGAGTGTTCTCCGGGCGGGCGTGAGTCCGTTTATCCTGACGGCGAGCGCTTCGACTGCCTCGCGGCGATAACGGAAGAACTGGCGAAGCGACAATCCCATTTCGTTGGCCACTTCTTTGGCCGCAAGCCCCTCGACGTCGCACAGCCGGATGGCGTCGTAGAGCCTGCGGCCGGTCTGCGTGCGAAGATTGAATATCTGGTGCAAGGAAAGCACGACCGCTTCGACCGGATCGTCCACGTCGAGACTCTCGCACAGGGCGAGAGCGATGCCGCTCGTCGCGAGTTCGTGCGGCCGGCGCAGAAGACGCAAGACGTGGCGGACCTGTGCCTGGGTCGCACCGTGACGAGTGCCGGATTCGTGCCTTAGCATGGACATATATTAACGAAATAAGTGGTTATAGGAAAGTACCATTAATGTCTACAATGACCATACCACTATGTCGAAGCATACGGACAACCTCACCTTCGTCGATCTGCACCTTGATAGAAGTTCGGGCACGCCGCTTCACCGCCAGATGTACGCCCAAATACGGGACCTGATCGTCGAGGGGAGACTGACCGCCGGCCGTTCGTTGCCGTCATCCCGGGCGATCGCTTCGACGTTCGACGTATCGCGAAGCACGGTCGTCGTCGCGTTCGAGCAGCTCGCTATGGAAGGCTACGTCAGCGGACGGGTCGGCGATGC